>DASYXX010000091.1:0-12661 GCA_035934395.1 Streptosporangiaceae bacterium | reverse complement strand
GACGCGCGCCTGCGCCGGCTCGAGGACCTGGAGCAGATCCAGCGGCTGTTCATCGAGTACAAGACCGTGCTGGACCGGAAGGATTTCAGCGGCTACGCCGCGCTCTTTGCCGAGGACGGCGAGTTCGTCGCCGGCGGCACCCAGCAGGCGAAGGGGCGGGCCGCGATCCAGGCGCTGGTAGAGGCGATGCCCGGCATCGACCTGCTCGGTGCCGAGGTCGGCGACGACTTCCACCTAGTGATCAACCCGCAGGTCGAGCTGGATCCCGGCGACGCCGACCGGGCCCGCGCCCAGTCGACATGGCTCTACGGCGTCAGGGGCGAGGACGGCGCGCCTGTCCTGTCCAAGCTCGGGCACTACGACGACGAACTCGTGCGCGAGGGCGGCCGGTGGCGTTTCCTGCGGCGCGAGGCGCCCATGGACATCCCGGCACCGGGCGTTACTTGAGCGTGTAGCCGGCGTCTACCGGCAGCGTGACCCCGGTGATGTACCGGGCCTCGTCGGAGGCCAGGAACAGCACGGCGTTCGAGACGTCCCGCGGCTCGACCCAGGGCACCGGCAGCGCGTTCGTCGTCGCGAGGACCTCAGCTGCCTGCTCCCTGGTGGGGTGCTCGACATCCGGCAGGAACAGCTTCCACGTCGCCTCGTTCTGGATCATGATCGTGTCGATGCCCGTGGGGTTGACCGTGTTCACCCGGATCGAGTGTGGCGCGAGCTCCAGGGCCAGGGTGCGCATCAGGCCGATCACCGCATGCTTGCTCGTCGTGTACTGCGCCGAGTGCGGCGTGCCCTTCAGCCCCGCGGTCGAGCTGGTGATGATGATCGACCCCCCGGTGCCCTGCCCGATCAGGTGCGGGATCGCCGCCTTGGCGGTGTGCCAGACCCCGGTGAGGTTGACGTCGATGAGGTCCTGCCAGTCTCTCTCGGCCACCTCGTGCGCCAGGTCGCCGAAGATCCAGATGGCCGCGTTCGCGCTCACGATGTCCACGTGGCCGAGCTGGGCCACCGCATCGTCCAGCGCGGCCTTCAGCCCGTCGTAGTCGCGCACGTCCGCCTTGGGGGCGACGATGCGCCGGTCCAGCGCCTCGACCTCCTTGACGGTCTCGTCGAGGTCGGCCTCGGTTGCGCCGGGGTAGAAGCGCCGGACGCTGTCGATGTCCTCGGCGATGTCGACCGCGATGATGTCCGCGCCCTCCTCGGCGAGCCGCACCGCGTGGCTTCGGCCCTGCCCGCGCGCCGCCCCCGTGATGAAGGCCACCTTGCCTTCCACTCTCCCGGCCATGTTCTCTCCGCCTACTTGATGCCGAAGCCGGCGTCGACCGGCAGCGGGACACCGGTGATGTAGCGGGCCTCGTCGGAGGCCAGGAACAGCACGGCGTCGCTGATGTCCGCCGGCTCCACCCAGGGGACCGGCAGCGCGTTCGTGGCCTGGAACGCGGGGCGCGCGTCGTCGACCGTTGGACTGCGCAGGTCCGGGCGGAACAGCCGGAGGGTTTCCTCGTTGCGCAGCATGCCGGTAAGGACGCTCGTGGGATGCAGCGTGTTGACCCGGATCGAGTGCGGGGCCAGCTCGAGGGCCAGCGTGCGCATCAGGCCGACGATTCCGTGCTTGGCCGACACGTAGTGGGCGAAGTTGGGCGTCCCCTTCAGCGTGACGCCGGAGCTGGTGAGGATGATCGAGCCGCCGCGGCCGCCGGCGATCATGTGGGGTATCGCCGCCTTGGCCGTGTGCCACACGCCGGTCAGGTTGATGTCGATCATCTCCTGCCAGGTGGTCTCGTCCAGCTCGGCGGCGAGCCCGTGCGACAGGATGCCCGCGTTGGCCGAGACGATGTCCAGCCGACCGAGCTGGTCCACGCCCTCGTCCAGGGCGTGCTTCAGGCCCGCGTAATCGCGCACGTCCGCCTGGGCGGCGATGATCCGCCGGTCCAGGGCCTCGACCTGCCGGACTGTCTCGGCCAGGTCCTCCAAGGTCGCCAGCGGGTAACCCGCGGTCGCCACCTGACCGCACAGGTCCACGGCGATGATGTCGGCGCCCTCGGCCGCCAGCCGCACCGCATGGCTGCGTCCCTGGCCGCGCGCCGCCCCGGTGATGAATGCGATCTTGCCCTCAACCCGTCCGGCCACCTACGCCCGTCTCCCTTCCCTAGGACGGGTCCCGGCCGGTCGAGCGCCTGAAGTTGGGGTCGACCGAGTCGTCGCCGGGATTCCGCCCGGCCACGACGCCCTCGGCGCGCGCCCGGATGGCCGGCGCGCCCTGCTCGGGGTGGGTGAGGATCCAGAAGCGGCGCTGATCCACGCCCGCGAATCCGAAGGCATGAACGCCGGCCCCCGAGGCGCGCAGCGACGCCGCGGCAGCGTCGAGCTTCTCCGCGTCGATGTCGGCCATGACGACCGTCATGCCTTCACCGGCCGCGCGCGCGGCTACCGCGTAGCCGATGCCGCTGGCCGCGCCGGTGACGACCGCGACCTTGCCTTTGTAGTCCGACACACACCCCTGGCCCTTCTGCCCCGCCGGGGGACAGCATCCCGCGCGTCCTTGCGCGGGAATGCTGCCCCCGGCGGGTCGGGGTCGGCAGTATTTGCCCTAGGGGGGGCGACCCCCCTTCAACCCCCCGCCGCGGAGCAAGCTCCGCGAACGGTCAGCTCTTAGTGGCCGCGCCCGGAACGGTGAAGTAGGGGTCGAGGCAGGTGGTGTCGCACCACGCGGTGTCGGGGCCGCCGACCTCGGCGGTCGAGCTGAGCGGCAGGCCGGGCTGCGCGTACGTCGCCAGGTTGTCATTGGTGATCGCCGGGGTCGGCATCTCCAGGACGTTGTACTTCGGCCCCTTGTTGGCCAGCACCCGGAGCGTGACCGCGAAGTAGGTGTAGGCGCCCTGGTAGCCGTTGAAGCAGCCGGCGACCGTCTTGTAGGTCGACTTGTTCGCCAGCCACCAGGAGAGGTCGCCGCCGTAGCATTCGCCGTCGGCGATCGGCGGGACCTTGACCCCGGCCGCCTGGAACGCCTCCACCACGCCCGCCATCATGCCGCCGTCCTGGATCGCGCCGGCCAGCGGCTGCGGGTGCGAGGCGATGTACTGGGCGACCACGGTCTTGGCCGTCCCCTCGTCCCAGTTGCCGTAGAGCGTGGCGGCGATGTGGATGTTCGGGCAGTTCTTCAGGTCGGCAATGGCCTGGTTGGACAGCACGACGTCGTTCTCGTTCCCGGCGATGCCCCGGACGATGACGATGTTGCCCTGCTTGATGATGCCGAGCGTGCCGGCGTCGGCCTGAACCTGGTTCTGGGACCAGGCTGCGACAGCGTAGGGCGTGTTGGGGGCGGGCGGGGTATCGGCCAGGATGACCGGGACGCCCGCCTTCCCTGCGGCGTTGATGGCCGGGGCCTCCGCCACGCTGTCGACGGGCTCCAGGATGATCGCGTTCACGCCCTGCCGGACCATCTGCTGGATCGCGGAGATCTGCTCTTCTCCCGTGGAGGCGGCCATGGTGGCCGGGATGTTCGTAAGCAGGCTGCCCTGCACGAGGCCCGCCGCCTTCGCGATCGCGAACTGCTTCTTCAGCCCGTTCAGGGAGTCCTGGTTGTACTGGTTCGTGATCGCGAAGGCGATGTAGCCGATCTTCCACGGCGGCTTAGCTTTGATCGTTGCCGTCGCCCACGGGCTCTGGATGAGCTCGCCGGGGTAGCTGGAGTAGATGGCCTTCAGGTTGGCCGGCATGCTCGCGTAGACGCCGGTCGGGTTCGACGGGCCGACCGGCACGGTGGTCCCGCACTTGGCATTGGCCGTGGTCCCGCTGCTGCTCGTCGCCGACGACGTGGCTGACGATCCTGACGAGGAGCACGCCGCGGTCACCGCGGCGACCAGCACCGCGCACGCCAGCCAGGTCCAGGTACGTCTCCCGCGGAACGTGAGCCCGCTCTTACGACCGTTCATGGGTCATTTCCCCTCGCTCTCGGTTGGTTCTGGCTTCCGTTGGCTGATCTGGCGGGTCGTTGCGGGCGACCACCGTGAATGGTCGGCCCACAGTTACAGGCGATCGCGGAGCCGGCGCTGCCGGCCGTAGACCGCGATGGCGGCGAGGATGATGAGGCCGTAGATGATCTCCTCGGCGGCTGGGCTGGCTCCATGGCCGATGAGCACGGTGGTGAGCACGGTAAGGAAGAGTGCCCCGACGCAGGTGCGCGTGTAGTCTCCCGGCCCGCCGAAGACCGTTCCTCCGACGATCACCGAGACCACGCTCTGGAAGAGGTAGGGATCGCCCAGCGCGCTGTTGACCGTGCCGGCGAAGCCGCCGATCAGCACGCCAACGAGGGCCGACGCGATCGCGCTGAACGCGAACGTGGCGGTCCAGACACGCCGGGTGCTGACCAGGGCGTAGTCGGCCGCCCTGGAGTTCGCGCCGGTCGCGAACAGGTTCCGGCCGACCACCGTCCGGTGCAGGAGAATCGCGAACAGGAGCACGACGCCTGCCCAGATGACGATGGTCGGCGGGATCGGCAGTCCGAAGGTCCGCGTGGCGGGCTCGACCAGCGTGGTCAGCGCCTGGGATGCGTTCCCGTTGACCAGGCCGCCGTTCTGGACCGCTACGATCCCGACGGCCAGCGTGCCCATGGCCAGCGTGACGACCAGCGGGTTAATCGCGAACCGGTGACAGATGTAGCCGGCCATCCCGCCGAGGATGCCCGCGCCGATCACCGCGAGCAGCAGGGCGAGCCCGAAGCTGATGTGGTAGTCGGCCCGCAGCGCGGTCACCGTGAGGGCGCCGGCCACGATGAAGCCGGAAACCCCGAGGTCGAAGCCGCCGATCAGGATCAGGAGGGTCTGGCCGCCCGAGGCGAGGCCGACCAGGGCCGCGAGTACCAGGATCGAGCGGATGCTGGTCCAGCTGCCGAGGCCGGGCAGCGAGATCATGCCGTAGACGAACACCGCCACCAGCGCCACGAGCTGGAAGATCGGGAATCTGGCCTGGTAAGCGCCGAGCTTGATCCGCGCCGCGTGGATCCGCTCGCTGGCGCCTCCTCCAGCGCTCCGGCCGCCCGCGATCGTGAGCGTTTCTTCCCGGCCTCCCCCTCCCCGCCCGCCCACGCCCTTGCTCGCCCGGGCCCTGCCCGCCTGGTCGCGTCCGGGCGCCAGCGTGCTCACGGCGGTCAGGGTCGGCTGGATCACTCTCCGGCGTCGGCCCCAGGCGGCGCCCGAGCGCCGGCGCCCGCCGCCGCCCTGCTGCGAGAGCGCTCCGCCCAGCACAACCGCGACGATGAGGATGCCGCCGTAGACGATCTGCAGGTAGGCCGGGTTGATGGCGAACGTGGCCAGGAGGTTCTCAAGCAGGTAGATGGAGAACGCGCCGAGCAGGGGTCCGAGCAGCCCGCCCCGGCCGCCCGATAGGGACGTGCCGCCGAGCACGATGGCGGCCATCGCCACCAGCGTGTACTCCGTGGCGTTGGACGCGTCGGCCGAGTTCACCAGGCCGGTCAGGGCCAGGCCGCCGAATCCGGCGAACAGCCCGCCGAGCGCGTAGCTCGCCACTCGCACCGCGTTCACGTTGACGCCGCTGGAGAACGCCGTCGCGTCGTTGCTGCCGACGGCGTAGAGCAGCCGGCGGAACGGGACGAACCGCAGGCCGACCCAGATGAGCAGCGGGATCCCGATCGTGAAGAGGGCACCGGGCACGGGGCCAACGGACCCGGCCAGATGCTGGACCCACCCGGCGTTCTTCATCGAAACCGGGTTCGGGGCGATGAGCAGGTCGATGCCCTGGAGGCTGAAGTACATCGCGAGCGTGACGACGATCGGCTGGACCCGCAGCGTGATGATCAGCAGGCCGTTCAGCATGCCGACCGCGAGGCCGAGGCCCAGCACGATCGGGACCGAGATGGCGCCGCCGAGCCCGTGCGGCGCCAGCCAGACGACGTAGGCGCTGTTGGTGAGGAGGATCAGCGGCGAGATCGAGAGGTCGAAGCCGCCGCCGATGATCGATGGCGCGCTGGCCAGCGCGGCGATCGCCACCGGCGCGACGTTGGCGAGCTGGTTGGCGAGGCCGAACCCGCCGTGCTCGGTGGCGATGTTCCCGGCGAGCAGCGCGATGGTCAGCAGGGCGGCGAAGCCGAAACTGTAGTTCCGGACCGCGCGCTGGACGCTCAGCCGGGCCGCCGAGGCCTGCGCCCGGGCCGGCAGCGTGGATGCCTGCGCCATCTCAGTCCTCGCCGCTCTCGCCGAAGAACGCCGCGACCAGCGCCTCGCGTGACAGCTCGCTCCGGTCCAGCTCGCGGAACAGCTCGTGCTCCCGGAACACGAGCACCCGGTCCATGAGCTCGACGTGCTCGTCGAGCTCGGTGGACAGCATGACCACGGCGAGGTGATCGCTCGCCAGGGCGCCGAACAGCGCGTAGAGGTCGTTCTTCGCGTTGATGTCGATGCCGCGCGTAGGGTCGTTCAGGAGCAGGATGTGCGGCCCGAAGGCGAGCCAGCGCGCGATGATCACGCGCTGCTGGTTCCCGCCGGACAGCGTGGTGATGGCGTCCTCGGGCGAGCCCAGGACGATCTGCAGCCGGTCGATGTAGGAGGCGAAGCGCCGGCGCGACAGCCGCGGGCTTAGCCAGCCCAGCCTGGTGTCCTGGCCGAGTGTGGGCAGCGCGAAGTTCTCGCGGATCGTCATCCAGCTGAACAGCGAGTCGAGGCCGCGCTCGCGCGGGACGTAGGCGATGTCGCAGTCCGCCGCGTGGACCGGCGACCGGATGACGACGTCGCCGTCGGGGAGATGCCGGACGACTTCCCCCCGCCCCCCGCCGCCCCACGCGACGACGTTCTCGCCCCACAGGGCCTCCAGGAACTCGTTCTGGCCGTGACCCTCGAGGCCGGCCAGCCCGATGAGCTCCCCGGCGCGCACCTCCAGGTCGATCGGCCGGCCGTCGGGACGAAGCCGGAGGCCGCGGACGCTCAGGACCGGCGCCCCGCGGCGGTCCTGCGCCGAAGCCGTCTCGAGACGGCCGATGCCGGCGAGCTTGTCGGAGCCGGTCATGAGGCGCACGAGCTCACGCGGCGTCCATGCCCCGCGAGCGAGGTTGGCGACCGTCTCGCCCGATCGCATGACCGTGATGCGATCGCCGATCTCCTCGATCTCGTCCATCCGGTGGGTGATGAAGATCACCCCTACGCCCTCGGCGGCCAGGCGGCCGACCAGCGCGAAGAGCCGGTCGCGCGTCGCGACGTCGAGCGCGGACGTCGCCTCGTCCAGGATCAGGATGCGCGGGCGGCGGAGCAGGGCCCGCACGATGCAGCAGGCCTGCCGGTCGCTGAGAGACAGCTCCTCCATGGCCCCGGACAGGTCGACCGGCCTCCCGAGGAGCTCGGTGAGAGCCTCCCTGGCCCGGAGCCGCTTCTCGCGGGCGGGGATCTTCGCCCGCCACGTGCTGTCGGCGCCGAGCCAGACGTTGTCGAGGACGGAGCGGGCCTCAGCGACCAGGACCTCCTGGAACACGGTCACGATCCCGTGCTCCTGGGCGGCCTTGGGGCTACGTGGCTGCGTCTGCGCTCCGGCGATCTCGATCTGGCCCGAGTCGGGAACGTGGACGCCGCTGATGATCTTCACTAGCGTGCTCTTGCCCGAGCCGTTCTCCCCGACCAGCGCGTGCACCTCGCCGGCCCGCAGCTCGAACGAGCAGTCCCTGAGGGCTTGCGTCGGGCCGAACGACTTCGCCAGATGCTCGACCCGGACGAGGACGTGGGGTGCGCGCGGCGCACCTCGCTCGTCGACGACGGCCGCCTCCTCGCCCGCGGTCACTGTGCTCCCCGCTCGCTCACCGCGCTAGCCTCGGGACGATATATGACTTCCGCCGCTCCGCCCCGCTAGCTGGGGTGATGCTCGGTGTCTCGTCGCAGGTCGGGATCGCCGTCTCGCTCACTCACGCCCCCGTCCAGCCGGTCCGCTGGTGGCATGAGGCGCGTCCGGCCCAGTGATCTGGCGGAAACGCCCTGACCGCAGCGCTGTCAACCGAGCCGACCATGCCCACGACCTCCTAGGATGATCGCGTGATGCGGCCGAAACATATATGAACTGTAGAGGAAGGCGGCCGAGGCGTCGAGAGCTAGCTGTGCGCCAGACAATCACGATCTCGTCTCGTCGCCGGAGCCCATACAGGCCCGGAGCGGTCGGCGCTACCGGTTCCGCCCGACGGCGGCCCGGGCCGCGGAGGTGATGCGAGCATGGCGATTGACCTGGGAAGACTCGGAATATGGAGCCGTGAGCTGCGATACAACCCGGACCTGGGCGCACGGGCAGCCGCGGCTGCGGAACTCGAGGAGCTGCGCTACTCGGCGATCTTCATCCCGGACGCGGGAGGCGATGTGCTCGGTGCGGCCGAGCACCTGCTGGCCGCCACCCGGCACGTGTCCATCGCGACCGGGGTGCTGAATATATGGATGCATGACCCGGCGGAGGTGGCCAGCAGGCAGGCGGGCCTCCGGGCCCGCTTCGGCCAGCGGTTCCTGCTCGGGCTCGGCAGCAGCCACGCGCCCCTGGTCGAGGCCTCGGCCCGCGGGCCATACGCCCGCCCCTACTCGAGAATGGAGGCGTACCTGGACGCGCTGGACGCGGCCGCGGCTCGCCCCCTCTCGGCGCCGCCCGCGGCGGAGCGCATGCTGGCGGCCCTTGGCCCCAGGATGCTGTCGCTCGCGCGAGCCCGCGCCGGCGCGGCGCATCCCTATCTGGTCCCGCCAGAGCATACGGAGTTGGCCCGGCGGATCCTCGGTTCCGGGCCCGTGCTGGCCCCGGAACAGGCGGTGGTGCTGGACACCGACCGGCGGCGCGGTCGCGAGCGGGCCAGGGCGTTCGTGAGCGACTATCTCGGGCTGCCGAACTACGTGCGCAACCTCCGCCGCCTGGGCTTCGGCGATGATGACCTGCACGGCGGCGGCAGTGACCGGCTGGTGGACGCCCTGGTCGCTACCGGCGACGAGGAGGCCATCGCGGCCCGGGTCCGTGCGCACCACGACGCCGGAGCTGACCACGTCTGCGTCTACGTCTTCGGCAGCGGCGACGAGCGCCTCCCGCTCGGCCAATGGCGCCGCCTGGCGCCCGCTCTGACCAGCCTCTGAACCGCCGTGCCCGAGCGGATCCTATATGGCAGGTGCCGGGATAACACGCATTGGCCCCAGGCAGGCGGCGGGCTAGCGCAGCACGAGCGGGCTGAGGTTCACGCCGTTGGCCCCTGGCACCGCAAGCGGGGACACCACGAGAGCTCCCGCCACCTGAGTGCCTCGGCCCTGCGCCGCTCGCAGCGCGGCGAAGTCGCAGTTGTCGAGCAGCAGCAGCCCGATCGCCCAGGTCAGGACGTGCGCGGAGGCGTTGGTCGCCTTGGCCTCCCTGGAGTCCAGCATGTCCCAGGCCAGGATCGAGACCCAGTGCTCGGCAACCCAGCGTGCGCCGTCGCTGGACAGCCCGCCGCCGGCGTCCTGGTCCGTCTCCGGGCCGCCGAGCATGTGGCCGGTGGCCGCCTCGAACCGGTCACGCCCCATGTCCAGGCAGAGCGCGTCGCCGGGCTCGACGACGAGTCCGCTCGCGGCGAGCGCCGCGTCGATGTCCGCGCCGTCGACCGGGCGGTCGGCCCAGTCTGTGCCGCGGTGATGAGGGATGTCCACGTAGACGGCGCGGGTCACGAGGCCGGCCGGGGCCAGGACGTCGGCCGAGCCCTGCTCTTCCTGGTCCACCGGTCGGCCGCCGTAGAACGTGCCGTCGACCGCGACGTGGTTGAGCGCGTCCAGGTGGGTGTTCTGCAGCCCGTGCGGATTGAGGACGAGATGGTCCTGCCCCCAGCCCAGGCCGCCCGGTGCGGGGCGGTACCAGGTCTCGTGCCGGAAGCCAGGGCGTTCCGGGGTCACGTTGTAGTCTCCGCCGCGGAGCGGGCGGGCGAGGCTGACCGAGGACCCGGTCCGGATGCAGGCCGCGGCCCGGGCCCCGCGCAGCGGCATCGATGAGGTTCGCGGTCCCCCGCCGGTCATCCTGGCCAAAGGGGCGCGATGCGGCCAGCGTCCTGATCCAGTCCGGCAGATCCGCCGGAACGGCATCGGTCATGGCCGCATCGTATAGGTTCCGGCCTGGCGGCAGGTGCGCGCTCAGTAGCGCGCGCCCAGGGCCCAGTGCCGGCCTGAGCATGCTCAGATCCTCGTCGTTCGCGGTCACGGCCGCCGCTGCGGCTACGCTGGGAAGCTGTGAACAAGCAGGAGCGCACCTATACGATCCTCCGGGACCGGATTCACTCCGGGAGCATCGCGCCGCTAACCCGCATCAACATCGACGCGCTCGCTCGCGAACTGGGCGTGAGCCCGATTCCGGTCCGGGAGGCCCTCCGTCGCCTGGAGGCCGAAGGCTGGGTGCGCTTCACGCCGAACGTCGGGCCCGTCGTGTCCCCGGTGGACGCGACGTCCTGGGAGCAGGCCATGATCGCGCTGGCCATCCTGGAGGGCGCGGCCAGCGCCGAAGCCCAGGAGCACCTGCGCAGGTCCGACCTGACCCGGCTGCGGAGAATCTCGGCGGCCATGGAGGAGGCCGCGGGCCGCGCCGATCCCCTGCGGTTCAGCAAGCTGAACCGGGAGCTGCACGCCGCGATCGTCGCGCGGTGCCCCAACGACTACCTGAAGGAGCTGCTCGACCAGACGAACATGCGGCTCGACCGGGTGCGGTCGACCATGTTCGTCTACCTGCCGCATCGCTCAGAGGAGGCCCTTCGCGAGCACATCCGGCTCATCGAGCTGCTCGAGGGCGGCACCAAGGACGAGGTCGAGTCCTACGCCCGCTGGCACAAGCTGCGGACCGTCGAGGCTTACCGCGCGATCCACCAGGCCAACGAGAAGGTCCTGGCCGCCCGCCAGCTGAGCCCGAACGCGGCACGCTCCGCGGGCGAGCACGTCGCCCCCACCGCCTGACGACCTGGCCCTGCGACCTGTCATCCGGGCGGACACGCCGCGCCGACCGGGGCCATGGCCGACTGCTTCAGGCCGAAGCCTGGCCGATCACGACTGCTCGCGCAGCCGCCGCATCGCCTCGGGCGATATCCGCGGCTTCCGGTCCAGCTCGGACAGGCCGTGCCAGGCCAGGTTCACCAGGTGCGCGGCGACCTCCTCGAGCTCCAGCTCGGGCTCGCGCGCGTCCAGCCACCATTGGCCGGTGAACGCGACCATGCCGACGAGCATCTGCGCATACATGGAGGTGAGCTTCGCGTCGTAGCCCCGTTCCTCGAACAAGTCGCCGAGTATGTACTCGACCTGGCTGGCGATGTCGCTGAGCAGGCTGGCGAAGGTCCCGGATCCCGACGAAGGACTCGAGTCACGTACCAGGATCCGGAAGCCGTCGGAGTTGTCCTGGATGTACCTGAGCAGCTCGACGGCGGCGACCTCGAACTTCTCCATGTGGTTCTCGCCCTCGAGCAGGCGGGTGGCCATGGCCAGGAAGCGCTCGACCTCGCGGTCGACGACCACCGCGTAGAGCCCTTCCTTCCCGCCAAAGTGCTCGTAGACGACGGGCTTGGAGACGTCGGCGCGGGCCGCGATCTCCTCAATCGACGTGCCGTCCAGGCCGCGCTCGGCGAACAGGCGACGGCCGATATCGAGCAGCTGCTCCCGGCGCTCCTTGCCGGTCATCCGCCGTCGGCCCGACGCTGAGGGCTGGCTTGTCACTGCCCCATCATGTCAACCGGCCGACAAGTCAGCCAATCGCGCTGCTCGGCGCTCGCCTGGTCATGGAGCCCAGCTTCCTTGATCCGGTGCGCTTGCTGCTCAGCCGGGCCTCGTCGGGCCAGCGGACGTCGTGCACCCAGCCGAGCTTCTCGGCCACCCAGATCAGCCTGGCCGCGGTGTCGATCTGGCCCCGGAGTGCTCCGTGCCGGGCGCAGGTCGGGTCGGCGTGGTGCAGGTTGTGCCAGGACTCGCCGAACGACAGGATCGCCAGCCAGTTCACGTTCCGCGACTTGTCCCTGACCTCGAACTCCTCCTTGCCGAACGTGTGGCAGATGGAGTTGATCGACCAGGTCACGTGGTGCAGCAGCGAGACGCGGACCAGGCTGGCCCAGAAGAAAGCGGTGAGCGCTCCCATCCACGACCACGACCACAGCCCGCCGATCGCGGCGGGCGCCAGCAGCGACACCGCCGTCAGCTGCGGGAACCAGCGCGATATCCGGCGGATATCGGAGTCGGCCAGCCAGTCCGGGCAGAACTTCTCCTGTGAGGTGATGCCGCGCTCGAACAGCCAGCCGACGTGGGCGTAGCCCAGCCCTTTGGTGAGCGCCTTCCAGTCGTTGCCGAACCGCCACGGCGAGTGCGGGTCGCCCTCCCGGTCACTGTACTTGTGGTGCCTGCGGTGATCGGCGACCCAGGTGAGCACCGGCCCCTCGATGGCCAGCGTCCCGGCCACCGCGAGCGCGATCTTGAACGGGCGAGTGGCCTTGAACGATCCGTGGGTGAAGTAGCGGTGGAAGCCCGCGCTGATCCCGAGCCCGGAGACGTAATAGAACGCGATCGCGAGCACGATGTCGCGCCAGCCCACGCCCCATCCCCAGGCCAGTGGGACCGCGGCGAGGACCGCCAGCAGCGGCACGACGACGAAGACGCCGACCAGGATGCGCGAGGTGATGCTCTCGGGTTCGGGTTCCAGATCCGGCCGGGCCCGGCTG
>DASYXX010000051.1:0-3514 GCA_035934395.1 Streptosporangiaceae bacterium | reverse complement strand
GATCGCCCACCCATCCAGGTCCGGCGCGGCCATCACCGGCCGCACCCGCGCAGCGGCCCCGGCCGTGCCCCGCAGCGCACCGGCCACCGACAGCCAGAACCGCCGCGGGTCGCGCTCCTGACCCTGCACCCGCACCCACCCGGCGCGCCCGGCCAGGCCCGCCGCGCCGATCCACGACCGCAGCAGAACCGTCTTCCCGCTCCCGGCAGGCGCCGAGACCACCGTCACCCGCCCCGCACCCCCCAGCCGCTCGAAAAGCCCGCAGCGCCCGACAACCCCAGCCCGGCCGGAGTCCGCGGCGCGAGCCGGATCGAGGACGTGGCCAGTACGTTTATCAATAATCAGATGATTCAGGACACGACGCATCAGCGATCCTTATCTAGCGTCATTTAGACAGTGCGCGCCTTCAGCGCGGGGGGCGCCGCCGGTGCTCCTCGATGAGCACGCCGTTTCCGGCCACCCGTCCCACACAACTGCGCCGTGGGCGTCCACGACGCGGATGTGTCTCTGGCGCGGCGGCGATAACAGCTTCCTTAGCGAGGGCGCACGCAGTCATCCCCGCGATCGACCATCTACGTGGGCTCGGCCACTATGCAGACCAGGCTGCGCCACCGCCGGGCCGGCGGCCGATCGCGCGTCGGGGCGGAGCTTGGAAACCGGAAATTTGCCGCATCTTCAGATTCGCAACCCGCCAGCGTAGCGTTGAATTGTTATGGCTGCGGGGGGGCGCGCGGCGGGTAATATGCCGGCCGAGCTGACCAGCTTTGTCGGTCGTCGCGATGAGGTGGCTGAGGTCAAGCGGCTGCTGTCGGGATGCCGCCTGGTGACGCTGACCGGGGTGGGCGGGGTCGGCAAGACCAGGCTGGCGTTGCGGGTGGCGGCCGGCTCGCGGCGGGCGTTCCGCGACGGGGTGTGGCTGGTCCAGCTAGACCAGCTGCGCGAGGAGATGCTTGTAGCCGAGGCCGTCGCGGGTGGCCTGGGCCTCCAGGCACATGCCGCGCCGGAAACGGCGCTGGCCGACCATATGGCGGACCGACAGCTGCTGCTGGTGCTGGACAACTGTGAGCACCTGGTGGACGCGGTGGCCAAGCTGACCGACATGCTGCTGCGGGCGGCGGGCGGGCTGCGGGTGGTGGCCACCAGCCGGGAATCGCTGAACATCGACGCGGAGACGGTGGTGCCGGTGGCGCCGCTGGCGGCGCCCGACCCCGGGCGGCAGCTGACGGCGGCTGAGCTGATGCGGTTCCCGGCGGTCAGTTTGTTCGCCCAGCGGGCGGGACAGGTCGTGCCGGGTTTCGCGGTGACCGAGCCGACCATGGGGGCGGTGGCCAGGATCTGCCACCGTCTGGAGGGCCTGCCGCTTGCCATCGAGCTGGCCGCGGCGCGGCTGCGAGCGCTGTCGCCGGAGCAGATCGACGCCCGGCTGGGCGACCGGCTGGGCCTGCTGACCCGGGGCAGCCGCACATATCCGGCCCGCCAGCAGACGCTGCGGGCGTCGATCGAGTGGAGCCATGAGCTGTGCACCGAGCCGGAGCGGTTGCTGTGGGCCCGGCTGTCGGTGTTCGCCGGCGGGTTTGAGCTGGACGCGGCCGAGGGGATTTGCGCCGACTACCGGCTGGCCGCCGCCGACCTGCTGGAGCTGCTGGCCGCGCTGGCCGACAAGTCGGTCCTGATCGCCGAGCACGGCGAGTACGGGGTCCGGTACCGGCTGCCGGAAACCTTGCGCGAGTACGGCCAGGAACGCCTGGAGCAAGCCGGGGAGTACACGATGCTGCGGCGGCGGCACCGCGACTGGTACGAGCAGCTGACCCGGCGGGCCGACGCCGATGGGCTCAGCCCGGAGGCGGCGGGCCTGGCGGCCCGGCTCTACCGGGAACACGCCAACGTGCAGATGGCCCAGGACTTCTGCCAGAACGAGCCCGGCGAGGCCGAGGCCGGGCTACGTGTAGCAATGCATATCTGGCCCTATTACTACTGGAACGACGGGTACATCGGTGAAGGCCGGTACCGGCTCAGCCAGCTGCTGGCCGCGATGGCGGAGCCCACCGTTCGGCGGGCACAGGGGCTGCTGCTCGCCGGTTTCCTGGCCGTCGTGAGCGGCGACCGCGGTGCCGCGTTGCCGCTGCTGGAAGAGGGCAGCAGCCTGGCCGGGCAGCTGAATGACCCGGCCACGCGGGCGCTGGCCGCCTGGGCCGCGGGACACGTCTGCCTGTCCGCGGGTGACCTGCCGCAAGCCGTCGCTCACCTCGAAGACGGGCTGGCCGCCCTGCCCCCGGCCGCCGTCCATGCCCGCCAGCACGCCATCCTGCTGGTCTGGATGGCGGGGGCTGCCTGCCTGGCCGACGACGAGGAGCGCGTTCTCGCCTGCCAGCGGGAGCTCGCCGCGCTGACAGAGCCCAGCGGCGAAGATATTCAACGTACGTACGGCGCGCATGCCGTATGGGCGCTGGGGATGGTGGCCTGGCGCCGGGGTGATCTCGACCGGGCCACCGAGCTGCAGCTGCGGTGCCTGCGGCTGCGGGAGGGCCCGGGCGACCGGATGGGCCACGCCCACTGCATGGAGGCACTGGCCTGGATCGCCGCGTCGGCACGACAGTACGAGCGCGCCGCGGTCCTGCTCGGCGCCGCCGCCAGCCTATGGCGATCCATGGCCACGACCCTGGATGGCCACGGGCACCTGGTGGGCTTCCAGCGGGACTGTGAACTCCAGGCCCGGGAGGCCTTGGGCGAGACGGCGTTCCGGACCGCCTACCACCGCGGCCTGGAGCTGCCCGCCGAAGACGCTATCGCCTACGCGCTGAAGCAGCCCCCCAGAACGGAGTCAAAGCAGCTCCCGGAGCAGCCGTCGGCTCGGGCCGCACCCGGTGATGCGGCGCTGACAGCCCGGGAACTGCAGGTGGCCCGCCTGGTCGCCCGAGGCCATAGCAACAAGGACATCGCCGACCAATTGGTGATCTCTCAGCGGACCGCCGAAGGGCACGTGGAGCGCATCCTCACCAAGCTCGGCTTCACCTCGCGAGCCCAGGTCGCCGCCTGGGCCGCGGCCTCACACCCGGACGACGACGGACGGTAGCCGGCTCGGGCCCGGGGGCGGGCGGGCCGGGGGGTGGGCCAGGGGGGGCGGTCCGGGGGGGGCGGGCGGGCGGACGACAGGTCAGCCGATCAGGTAGTGCTGCAGGTATTTCTCACCTACCCGACCCAGCCCGCGACCGGGGAGTCTGGTGGGGTGATCGGGATGGTTGTCGGGCGCGGCGGGCTTTTCGAGCGGCTGGGGCGTGCGGGGCGGGTGACGGTGGTCTCGGCGCCTGCCGGGAGCGGGAAGACGGTTTTGCTGCGGTCGTGGATCGGCGCGGCGGGCCTGGCCGGGCGCGCGGGGTGGGTGCGGGTGCAGGGTCAGGAGCGCGACCCGCGGCGGTTCTGGCTGTCGGTGGCCGGTGCGCTGCGGGGCACGGCCGGGGCCGCTGCGCGGGTGCGGCCGGTGATGGCCGCGCCGGACCTGGATGGGTGGGCGATC
>DASYXX010000044.1:0-4951 GCA_035934395.1 Streptosporangiaceae bacterium | reverse complement strand
AGATCCCCGAGGTCGAGCACGTGCAGGCCACGCTGTTCCAGCTGGTCCAGGACGAGCAGGAGCGGCTGGCGCGCGAGGACCGCTAGCCATGCGCTAGCCAGGGCTGGCGGAGCGCCGGGCTGCGCTCGCGCTAGCCTGCGGGCATGAGCGAGGCGGTAGATGAGGCGGTAGATGGGGTCGCGGTGCGCAGGGCCGAAGACGCCCCGGCGGTCGCGGAGATCGTGCTCGACCGGCCCGAGGCCATGAACGCGCTGAGCACGGCGATGGCCGCCCGGCTGGCCCGGGTCTGCACGGACCTGGCGGCCGACCGCGAGGTCCGCGCGATCGTGCTCGCCGCGGCCGGGCGGGCGTTCTGCGTCGGCGCCGACCTCAAGGAGCGGGCGGCGATGAGCGACGCCGAGCTGATGGCGCAGCGGCCGGTGTTCCGCGCCGCGTTCGGCGCCGTGCTGGCGCTGCCGCAGCCGCTGATCGCGGCGGTGCACGGGTACGCGCTCGGCGGCGGCTGCGAGCTGGCGCTGTCCTGCGACCTGGTCGTCGCCGACGAGACCGCCGAGTTCGGGCTGCCGGAGGTCACTGTGGGCCTGGTGCCGGGCGGCGGCGGGACCCAGCTCGCGCTGCGCCGCCTCGGCCCCGGGCGGGCCGCGGACCTGATCCTCACCGGCCGCCGGATCGACGCGGCCGAAGCTGAGCGGCTGGGGCTGGCGGACCGCCGGGTCCCCGTCGGCGTGGCCGCGGAGCACGCCCGCGAGCTGGCGCGGCGTATCGGGCGCAACTCGCCGGTCGCCGTTATGAATGCGAAAAAGGCCCTGCGCCTCGGCGCTGGCGTCCCGCTCGCGGCCGGTCTCGAGGTCGAGGACGCCGCGTGGCGGGCCGCTGCGTTCTCCGCGGACAGAAAAGAGGGCATCGCGGCGTTTGTGGAGAGGCGGGTGCCGCGGTGGCCGGCGCATTAAGAAGACAGCGGGTGCCGCGGTGGCCGGCGCATTAGGAAGCACAGCGGGTGCCGCGGTGGCCCGGCGCATGAGAAGGGACAGCGCGAGCCGCGGTGGCCCGGCGTATGAGGAGGGACAGTGAGTGATCTTCCCGGGCGGATCTCGGTGCGCGAGGTCGGCCCGCGCGACGGGCTGCAGAACGAGGATCCGGTGCCGACCCGGGCCAAGATCGAGCTCATCGACCGGCTGTCAGCGACCGGCGTGCAGCGGATCGAGGCCGTGTCGTTCGTGAAGCCCGAGGCGATCCCGCAGATGGCCGACGCCGACGAGGTCTGGCTCGGCATCGAGCGGGTCCCGTCGGTCCGGTACTCGGCCCTGGTCCCGAACCTTCGTGGCGCCCGGCGCGCGCTGGACCGCGGGCTCGCCGAGATCGAGGCCGTGGTATCGGCGTCCGACACCCACAACCGCAAGAACGTCAACCGGTCCACCGAGGAGTCGCTGGACGACATCGCGGTGGTCATCGACGAAGCCCGCCAGCGCGGCGTCCCCTGTCAGGTGATCGTGTCGACCGCGTGGGGCTGCCCGTACGAGGGCGACGTGCCGGTGGAACGGGTCGTCCGGGTGGCATCGCGCGCCGTGGCCGACGGCGCGGACAACATCTCGTTCGGTGACACCACGGGCATGGCCACGCCGCGGCGGGTCCGCGAGCTGGTCGGCGCGTTCCGCTCGGCCCACCCGGACGTCGCGCTCAACCTGCACTTCCACAACACCCGCGGGACCGGCCTGGCCAACGTGCTCACCGCGCTCGAGCTCGGGGTGTCCGATTTCGACGCGTCGGTGGGCGGGCTCGGCGGGTGCCCTTATGCGCCGGGAGCCACCGGCAACATCGCCACCGAGGAGCTCGTGCACATGGTCGAGGACATGGGCGTGGCGACCGGCATCGATCTGGGCGCGCTGATCGACGCCGCCGCCGACGCGGAGCGCATCATCGGCCGCCAGCTGCCCTCCCAGGTCCTCCGTGCGGGCCCGCGTACCCGCACAATCCCGGCCTAACATCCGCCGCACTAGCAAGATCGCATTAGCGGGGAGGCCTGTCCGTCGTATTCGCGGAAAGAACTCCCCGCTGACGTGGCGCAGCGCGGGTGAGGGAGCCGGACGGGCCCCAGCGGGAAGCGCAGTACGCTCGCGAGCGTGAGCGAAGAACTGAAGGACGCCGCGCCGGCCCGTGCCGGCGAGGCCGGCCACCCTGAGCTGGCCGAGGTCCGGGCCAGGATCTCCCGGGGCGGCGCGGCGCGGTATCACGAGGCGGCGGCCGCCCAGGGCAAGCTGTTCGCCCGGGACCGGATCGCGCTGCTCGTCGACG
The DNA here is from genome assembly GCA_035934395.1 of Streptosporangiaceae bacterium. Taxonomy (GTDB): domain Bacteria; phylum Actinomycetota; class Actinomycetes; order Streptosporangiales; family Streptosporangiaceae; genus JASHPR01. The sequence continues at coordinate 2,659 of DASYXX010000044.1, read as the reverse complement.
AGGACAGCTTCACCGAGGACGGCGCGTTCGCCAACGTGCTCGCCGACGGGCTGCCCGCGGACGGCGTGATCACCGGCACGGCGACCGTCGGCGGGCGCCTGGTCGCGCTGATGGCCAACGACTCGACGGTCAAGGCGGGTTCCTGGGGCGCGCGCACGGTCGAGAAGATCATCAGGATCATCGAGAAGGCCTACACATCCGGCGTCCCGATGGTCTACCTGGTGGACTCGGCGGGGGCGCGGATCACCGACCAGGTGGAGATGTTCCCCGGTCGTCGCGGGGCGGGCAAGATCTTCCACACCCAGGTGCGCGCCTCCGGGTCCATCCCGCAGGTCTGCGCGCTGTTCGGTCCCTCGGCGGCGGGCGGCGCCTACATCCCGGCGTTCTGCGACTACGTCGCGATGGTGGACGGGAACGCGTCGATGTACCTGGGCAGCCCCCGGATGGTCGAGATGGTGGTCAGGGAGCAGACCACGCTCGAGGAGATGGGCGGCGCGCGCATGCACTGCACGATCTCGGGCTGCGGGCACTACCTGGCCGAATCCGAGCACGACGCGATCGGGGCGGTCCGCAGGTTCCTGTCCTACCTGCCGGAGAACTGGCAGCAGGCGCCGCCGGCCGAGGGCGCCCGCGAGCCCAAGCCGACCGACCTGCGCGGGCTGGTCCCGGCCAGCGAACGCCAGGCGTTCGACATGCGCCGGTATGTCCGCGGGCTGGTCGACGAGGACTCGCTGTTCGAGATCCACGCGCTGTGGGCCCGTGAGCTGATCGTCGGCTTTGCCCGGCTGGACGGCCAGGCCGTCGGCGTGGTCGCCAACAACCCGATGTTCAAGGGCGGCGTGCTGTTCGTCGACTCGGCGGACAAGGGCACGCGCTTCATCCAGCTCTGCGACGCGTTCAACGTGCCGCTGCTGTTCCTGGCCGACGTGCCCGGCTTTATGGTCGGCACGGCGGTCGAGAAGCAGGGCATTATCAGGCACGGCGCTAAGATGATCAGCGCGGTGGCCGAGGCCACCGTGCCCAAGATCTGCGTCGTGGTGCGCAAGGCCTACGGGGCAGGGCTCTACGCCATGGCCGGGCCCGGGTTCGAGCCCGACGCGACGCTCGCGCTGCCGACCGCCAAGATCGCGGTGATGGGCGCCGAGGCCGCCGTCAACGCCGTGTACTACAACAAGCTGGCCGCGATGGCCGACCCGGGCGAGCGGGAGGAGGAAACCCAGCGCCTCCGCGCGTCCTACGACGCCGACATCGACGTGCTCAGGCTCGCCGGTGAGCTGGTCGTTGACGACGTCGTTCAGCCCGAGGACCTGCGCGCGGAGCTGATCCGCAGGTTCGAGGCGGCGCGCGGCAAGGACCGGTCGTTCTCCCGGCGCCGTCACGGCGTGACCCCGGTCTGAAGACTGCGCTGCCCGAGGAGTGGCAATCGGTTGCTTCATGGTCACGGAATGCTATCTTGGCAGTTCCTGCGCGTGGGGTTCGGGAAATAGTTGCAGGCCGCCATACGATCTGTGCATGACCAGCGTTTTGCTTGCCGAGGACGACCCCTCCATCTCGGAGCCACTGGCGCGCGCTCTTCGTCGCGAGGGCTACGAGGTCGGCGTCTCGGCCGACGGGCCGGCCACGCTCGAGGCCGCGCGCGCCGGCGGGATCGACCTGATCTTGCTCGATATCGGCCTGCCCAAGCTCGACGGCCTGGAGGTCTGCCGGCAGATCCGGTCGTCGGGGCATGCCATTCCGGTGCTCATCCTCACCGCGCGCGCGGATGAGGTGGACACCGTCATTGGCCTGGATGCGGGCGCCGACGACTACGTCACCAAGCCGTTCCGGCTCGCCGAGCTACTGGCCAGGGTCCGGGCCCTGCTGCGCCGCGGCGCCACGGAGAGCCGGGTCGTACAGGGCGTCCGGGTCGACGCCGATGCGCGCCGGGCCTGGCTGGGCGAGGCCGAGATCGACCTTACCTCCAAGGAGTTCGATCTGCTCTCGCTGCTGGTGGCCGAGGCCGGGAAGGTGGTCACCCGCGAGCAGATCATGCGCCAGGTCTGGGACAGCAAGTGGTGGGGGTCGACGAAGACCCTGGACATGCACGTGTCCTGGCTGCGCCGCAAGCTGGGGGACGACGCGCACAGCCCGCGGTTCATCACCACGGTCCGGGGGGTCGGTTTCAGGTTCGAGCGCGGTGACTGACGGCAGGACCATGGCTGACAGGCGCGGGCTGGCGGCGCTCACGGGGCACGCCGACGGCGGGCGCGGAGGCTGAGCCGTGCAGCGCCGCCTGCTCGTCTCCACTCTCGCGGTCGCCGTGGCCGCGGTGCTGCTGCTCGGCGTGCCGCTGGGCTTCGTGGTCGGCGGCCTGAAGAGCAGGGACGCCAACGCGCAGCTGAAGCACGACGCCTCGGCGCTTGCCACCGGCCTGCAAGAGCGCTTCGATGAGGGGCTGCCGCCGGATATCAGCGGGTTCGCCAGGCTGTGGCCAGACCGTTACGTGACGATCGTTGAGCGGGGCGGCGGCCGGTCCACGGCCGGCACCAGGCCCCCGGCGCACGACACGATCACCGGATCCGCCCGCACCAGGGACTTCACGGTCATCGTGGCCGCGGACGACTCGATCGTGATCGGCCAGGTGACCAGCGGGCTCGTCATGATCGGCTCGCTCGCGCTG
>DASYXX010000907.1:0-2994 GCA_035934395.1 Streptosporangiaceae bacterium | reverse complement strand
CTTTCCCGGCCGCTTCGTCGACCAGCTGATCCCGGACAAGCTGGACAAGATCGCGCTATCGTTCCTGGTCGACTCGCTCCAGATCCGCTACGGCGGCGTCGCGGCGAACATGGCGTTCGGGATGGGGTACCTGGGCCTGCGGCCGCTGCTGGTCGGGAGCGCCGGCGCGGACTTCGCCGAGTACCGCGGCTGGCTCGAGGCCCACGGCGTCGACACCAGCGGGGTACGGGAATCGGCCATCCACCACACCGGGCGGTTCATCAGCACCACGGACGCCGACCTCAACCACTTCGCCTCGTTCTACCCGGGCGCCATGGTCGAGGACACCAAGATCGACTTGGGCGACCTGAACGACCGGTTCGGCCCGATTGACCTGATCCTGATCGGCGCGAGCGACCCGGTCGCCATGACCTCGTTCACCCGCCAGTGCCGGGAGCACAAGATCCCGTTCGCCGCGGACACCTCCTGGCAGCTGGCGCGGATGGACGGCGAGGAGGTGCGCGACCTGGTGGACGGCGCGGCGTACCTGTTCTGCAACGAGTACGAGGCCAAGCTGACCGAGCGCAAGTCCGGCTGGGCCGACGAGGAGGTCACCGCGCGGGTGGGCGTCCGGGTGACGACGCTCGGCGCGGACGGCGCGCGCGTGGACCGGACGGGCGAGCCGCCGATCCTGGTCCCGCCGATCACCGGGGTCGAGCCCAAGGAGCCGACCGGCGCCGGCGACGCGTTCCGGGCCGGCTTCCTCGCCGCCACGGCCTGGGGCCTCGGCCTGGAGCGCGCCGCCCAGCTCGGCAACCTGATCGCCGTGAGCGCGCTGGAGGCCATCGGGCCGCAGGACTACGAGCTGAAGCCCGGGCCGCTGGCCGAGAGGTTCGGCGCCGTGTACGGCCCTGAGGCCGCGAGGGACCTGGCCGAGCACTACGGCTGACCACACGCGCACCCAGGTAGGGGCGCGGGTAGCGTGGCGGTATGGCCGCGATGAGCGACGCGCTGGCTTCCGGGTACCACGGTATTTCCTACCACGGGCCCCCGGAGCTGACCCTGGTGCGGGCGCTCACCCAGTGGGCCCTGGATCCGTGGGCGCTGGCGTTCGTCCTCCTGCTCGGCGGGCTCTACCTGTCCGGGGTGCGGCAGGTACGCAGGTCAGGGACGGCGTGGCCGCTGGGACGCACGGTGGCGTTCTGCGGGCTCGGGCTCGGCTTCTGCGTGATCGCGACCATGTCCTGGGTGGGCGTGTACCAGCCGGTCCTGTTCTACGCGCGCTCGGCGCAGACGATTCTGCTGCTGCTGGTGGTGCCGCTGTTCCTCGCGCTGGGCCGGCCGCTGAGCCTGATGATCGCGTCGCTGCCCGGCCCCGGGGCCCGCGTCGAGGCGGCGATACGCAGCCGGGCGGCCAGGACCCTCACGTTCCCGGCGGTCACGACCATGGTTCTGGTGCTCGTGCCGTTCGTGCTCTACTTCACCTCGTGGTACGCCGCCGGCTTCCATAACGTCGCGGTGCGCGAGCTGACCGGCCTGGCGCTGCTGGGTCCGGGGTTCGTGTTCTTCTGGACGCTGCTTCGGGTGGACCCGGTGCCCAAGGCTTACCCGTACCTGGTGGCACTCTGGATCACCGGCGCGGAGGTGGTCGGGGACGCCGTGCTCGGCCTCGCGGTGCTCGCGGACCACAGCCTGATCGCCGGCGCCTACTACCACGCCCTGGCCCGGCCCTGGGGGCCCAGCCTCGCCACCGACCAGGTGCTCGGCGGCGGCACGCTCTGGATACTCGGCGACATCGTCGGGCTGCCGTTCCTGGCCGCGCAGCTGATCCAGATGATCAGGGAGGACGAGGCCGACGCCGCGGTCATAGACGCCGAGCTCGACGTGAGGGACGCCGCCCGTGCGGAGGCAGGTCAGCAGGATGCGGCGCCTGCGGACCGGCCATGGTGGGAGTCTGATCCGCGGTTCGCGGGCCGGTTCCAGCCGGTCGATGACGGGAGTGAGTAGCTAATAGCTGCGCCGGACCAGGAACGCCCAGCCGTCGCCGGGCAGGTCGGTCGCCAGGACGAACTCCTGTGACTTCAGCATGCACCACGCGGGCACGTCGGTTTGCGCCGCGGGGTCGTCGGCCAGCACCGCCACGACGTGGCCGACCGGCACCTCCCTGATCCGCTCGGCCAGCATGATGATCGGGATCGGGCACTTGCGGCCCAGCGCGTCGATCGTCAGCGTCGGCGTCGGCGTCGGCGCCGCGACGGGCCCGGACCCGGGCGCGGCGGCGGGCGTGTCGGCGGGGGGGTGCAGAGGGGTCACGCGGGTTACCTCCAGGTCGGGCCTCCGGGCTGCGGCTGGCTGGGCACGGCGGTTGGACACGGGGACAGTGTCTCGCAGTCGCTATCGTCTCGCAGCCCAGGGGAGACGGGAACCGGTTCGGGCGGGGGTACCCCGCGAGGCCGGGGGCCTGCACGATACTGTTTCCACGACAGGCTGTAGGAAGAGAAGTGAGCGGCCGCCGGCGGCGAAGCCGACGCGCACGCTCCGGAACACTGACCGGCCAGCTGAGCCGGGCGTCACCAGCTGGGAAGGCAACCCCGTGAGTCCCAACCGCAGCTCTCCGGCGAGACGCTGGCTGGTGCGCGCCGCCATTGGCGCGGCCGTGCTCCTCGCCACGACCGGCTGCCAGTCCAATGCGTTCACCCGCATGGGCATGCTGCCGCCGGTCACCAAACAGGGCCACGTGGCACTGACCCTCTGGCAGGGATCCTGGATAGCGGCCTGGATCGTCGGGATCGTCGTCTGGGGCCTGATCGTCTGGTCGGTGCTGTTCTTCCGCAAGCGCTCGGACCAGGTGCCTTACCAGGTCCGCTACAACCTGCCGATCGAGATCCTGTACACGGTCGTGCCGTTCATCATGGTCGGCGTGCTGTTCTTCTTCACGGCCCGGGACGAGAACTACATCACCAAGCTCTCCGCCCGTCCCGACGTGATCGTCAACGTGACCGGGTTCCAGTGGAG
>DASYXX010000956.1:0-9283 GCA_035934395.1 Streptosporangiaceae bacterium | reverse complement strand
GGTACAGCCGCCTGGTCGGCACGGAGGTGGAGCTGCCGCTCGCCGGCCGGCGTATCCCGATCGTGGCCGACCCGCACGTCGACCCGGCGTTCGGCACCGGGGCGGTCAAGGTGACGCCCGCGCACGACCCGGACGACTTCGAGATCGGCCGCCGCCACGACCTGCCGAGCATCACGATCATGGACGAGCGCGGCGTGATCACCGCGCACGGGCCGTTCCTGGGCCTTGACCGGTTCGAGGCCCGGCCCGCCGTGCTGGCCGCGCTGCGCGAGCAGGGCCGGGTGGTCGCCGAGCGGCGGCCGTACCCGCACGCGGTGGGGCACTGCCAGCGCTGCGGCACCACGGTCGAGCCGCGGCTGTCGCTGCAGTGGTTCGTCAAGGTCGGGCCGCTGGCCAAGGCGGCGGGCGACGCGGTCCGCGACGGCCGGGTGCGGATCCACCCGCAGCAGATGGCGGCGCGCTACTTCGACTGGGTCGACGACATGCACGACTGGTGCATCAGCCGCCAGCTGTGGTGGGGGCACCGGATCCCGGTCTGGTACTCGCCCGAGGGCGAGGCGGTGTGCGTCGGCCCGGGCGAGGAGCCGCCGTCTGGCGAGGGCTGGCGGCAGGATCCCGACGTTCTGGACACCTGGTTCTCCTCCGCGCTATGGCCGTTCTCCACGCTCGGATGGCCCGACGACACGCCCGACCTGCGCGCGTTCTACCCGACCAGCGTGCTGGTCACCGGGTACGACATCCTGTTCTTCTGGGTGGCCCGGATGATGATGTTCGGGCTGTACGCGATGTCCGGGGCCGACCCGGATCAGGCCGTGCCGTTCCGGGCGATCGTGCTGCACGGCCTGATCCGCGACCAGCACGGCAAGAAGATGTCCAAGTCGCGCGGCAACACCGTGGACCCGCTGGACTGGATCGAGCGGTTCGGCGCCGACGCCACCCGGTTCACCCTCGCCCGCGGGGCCAGCCCCGGCGGCGACCTGGCCATCAGCGAGGAATGGGTGGCCGGAGCCAGGAACTTCGGCAACAAGCTGTGGAACGCCGCCCGGTTCGCGCTGCTCAACGGCGCGGACGCCGGGGCGGGCCTGCCACCGGCCGCCGCGCTCAGCGTGGCGGACCGGTGGATCCTGTCCCGGCTCGCGGCGGTCACCGCCGACGTGGACGAGCTGTTCGAGCAGTTCGAGCTCGGCAAGGTCTGCGAGGCGCTGTATCACTTCGCCTGGGACGAGTTCTGCGACTGGTACCTGGAGCTGGCGAAGGTGCCCCTCTCCGCCGGCGACGCCCGCGCGGCCGCGGGGACCAGGGCGGTGCTCGGCCAGGTGCTCGACCGGCTGCTGCGGCTGATTCACCCGGTCATGCCGTTCGTCACCGACGAGCTGTGGACCCACCTGACCGGTGGCGACTCGATAATGGTCGCTGGATGGCCTGCGGGCGACGCGAGCGGATCCGATCAGGGGCCGCGGCGCGATCCGGCGGCCGAGGCGGAGATCGAGGCGCTGATGCGGCTGGTCACGCAGGTGCGCAGGTTCCGGTCCGACCAGGGGCTACGGCCGTCCCAGCCGGTCCCCGCGGTCCTGGCCGGCATCGACGCCACGCCGCTGGCCGGCCACGAGGCCAGCATCCGCTCGCTGCTGCGGCTCACCGCGCCCGGAGACCAGTTCGCCCCCACGGCGACGGTCGCGGCCGAGGGGATCACCGTCCGGCTGGACACCGCCGCGGCGATCGACGTCGCCGCCGAGCGGCGGAGGCTGGAGAAGGACCTGGCCGCGGCGCGGGCCGACCTGGCCCAGACAGAGCGGAAGCTCGCCAACGCATCGTTCGTCGAGCGAGCACCCGAAGCCGTGGTCGCGCGCAGCCGGGAACGGCTGGTGGCCGCGCAGGCGGACATAGCCCGGCTCGAGGAGCGTCTCGGCACGCTAGATCGATAACTGATGCGTCACGATTCCAAAAACTCTTGGCCAGATCCTCCGGGAGCCGGACCTGGGTTCGTAGGTTGAGCAGAGCACATGCCCGCGCGCCCGTGCAGGCCGACCTGCGGTAATTACGGCGATCTACTCGGGAGCAGCCTGCTGCGCTGCCGAGCGATGCGTGTCGGCACGGTGAGTTGACGGAGCACGTCGGGGGGACGGTGCCGTCTGCCCACGCGCGTTCCCCGCACCCAAGGAGCCGCATCGATGGGGCCATCCCCACAGCAAGGATTCGGGACACGCGGGCTGCGCGGCAAGATGCTCGCGGTCGGGATCTGCTCGGCAGCGCTGGCCCTGGCCGCTGCCGGCTGCACGAGCGGCAGTTCCACCACCGGAGGTACCACCCAGGTCACCCGGGGGACCGCCGTGTTCGCGCTGCCGCCGGCGACCGCGCCGACCTACATCTTCCCGTACATGAGCAGCACGGTCATCAGCCCCATGAACCTGTTCTACTTCCAGTACCTGATGTACCGGCCGCTGTACTGGTTCGGCCAGGACGGCGAGCCGGTGGTGGACAACGCGCTGAGCCTCGCCAACCCGCCGCAGTTCAGCGGGCGGAACGTGACGATCACGCTCAAGCACTACAAGTGGTCGAACGGCGAGCCGCTGACCGCGCAGAACGTGATGTTCTGGCTGAACATGGAGACGGCGGTGCCCGCGGATTACGGCGCCTACACCAATTTCCCCGCGGACGTGTCGAACCTCAAGGTGGTCAGCCCGACCGAGCTGACGATGACCCTGGACAAGGCATACTCGCCGGCCTGGTTCCTGTACAACCAGCTGAGCCAGATCACGCCGATGCCGCAGGCGTGGGACAGGACCGCCTCCGGTCCCAGCCACTGCTCCACGAACGTCAAGGACTGCGCGGCGGTCTACGGCTATCTCAACGCCCAGGCCAAGAACCTCGGCGGCTACGTCAGCTCGCCGCTGTGGTCGATCGTGGACGGCCCGTTCAAGCTGAGCGCGTTCAACGCCGACGGGCACGTCACGTACGTGCCGAACAAGTCCTACTCCGGGCCGATCAAGCCGAAGCTGGCGGCGCTGCAGGAGGTGCCGTTCACGACCGGCGCGGCCGAGTACAACGCGCTGCAGTCGCCGAACGCCGGCACCAAGATCGACTTTGGCTACCTGCCGCAGCAGGACGCCCCGCCCAAGCCGCCCGGCGCGACCGTGGGCACGAACCCGCTGGGATCCAGGGGCTACACGCTGTACCCCTGGCCGACCTGGGGGATCAACTACACCGCCATGAACTTCCAGTCCTCGATCGGTGACCACGCCGCGATCATCAAGCAGCTGTACTTCCGCCAGGCGCTGGCGTACATGATGAACCAGGGCGCGGTGCTGGCCGGGCCGCTGCGCGGGTACGGGAACGTCACGGTCGGGCCCGTGGGCGCCGCCCCGGTGACGAACTGGCTGTCGGGCAAGGGCAAGGCGGGTGACCCGTACCCGTACAACCCGAGCAAGGCCAGGAGCCTGCTCGCCGACAACGGCTGGAAGGTGGTCCCGAACGGGGTAACGACCTGCGTGAAGCCGGGCACGGCCCCCGGGGACTGCGGCGCCGGAATCACGGCGGGCACCGCCCTCAGCTTCAACCTTCCGTACGCGACCGAATTCAGCTGGATCGCCTCGCAGATGGCGCAGCTGCAGTCCAGCGTGGCCACGATCGGGATCAAGCTGAACCTGGCGCCCAAGCCGTTCGCCCAGGTGACCGCGCTGGCCGCGGGCAACTGCAAGGTCGCGAAGCTCCCGTGTGACTGGGACCTGGCCAACTGGGGTAGCGGCTGGTTGTTCTCTCCCGACTACGAGCCCACCGGCGAGCAGCTGTTCATGTCCGGAGCCGTCGCGAACTCCGGCGGGTACGCCGACCCGCACGACGACGCGCTGATCAACGCGACGCTGACCAACAGCGACGTGCAGGCCATGTACGACTGGCAGGACTACCTGTCCACCCAGCTGCCGATGCTGTGGCAGCCGAACGCGGACTACCAGCTCAACGAGATCGCCGACAACCTCAAGGGCGTCACCCCGCTGAGCCCGACACTCAGCATCAACCCGGAAAACTGGTACTTCGTGAAGTAGAGCGGGTGCTGGGCCCCGGGGGCGAAAAGCCCCCCGGGCCAGCACCGCATAAGCTGCCTGGGTGACAGCTACCGACCCGGAGGCCCGGCTGCGGCAGGCCGAGCGGGAGATCCTCGCCCGGCGGCCCGAGCACTCCATCCAGCCCTCCCTGGACCGGATCGCGGCGCTGACCGCGCTGCTCGGCGACCCGCAGCATGCCTACCCCGTCATTCACATCACCGGGACCAACGGCAAGACCTCCACGGCCCGGATGACCGAGACGCTGCTGCGGAGCCGCGGGCTGCGCACCGGCCTGTTCACCAGCCCGCACCTGTCGTCGATCCGCGAGCGGATCTGCGTCGACGGCGAGCCGCTCAGCGCCGAGCGCTTCGCCGACGCCTACGACGAGGTGCAGCCGTACCTGGCCCTGGTGGACGAGAGCCAGCCCGCGGCGCTGTCGTTCTTCGAGGTGCTCACCGCGATGGCGTTCGCGGTCTTCGCCGACGCGCCGGTCGACGTGGCCGTGATCGAGGTCGGTGTCGGCGGGACCTGGGACTGCACGAACGTCGCCGACGGCACCGTGGCCGTGGTGACCCCGATCTCGCTCGACCACGAGCGCTACCTGGGCAACACCGTGACGGCCATCGCAGGGGAGAAGGCGGGCATCATCAAGCCGGGCGCGGTCGCCGTGCTGGCCCAGCAGCCGGTCGACGCCGCCGAGGTCCTGCTGCGCCGGGTCGCCGAGGTGGGCGCGACCGTCGCGAGGGAAGGCCTGGAGTTCGGGGTCACGGGCCGGGAGCTCGCGGTCGGCGGGCAGCTGCTGGGAATCCGCGGCCTGCTCGGCGACTACGACGACCTGTTCCTGCCGCTGTTCGGCGCCCATCAGGCCGGGAACGCCGCCTGCGCGCTCGCCGCCGTCGAGGCGTTCGCCGGCGCGGCCCCGACGGCGGGGCCAGACGCCGGGGGGGTGGGCGCCGGGGGGGTGGGCGCCGGGGGGGTGGGCGGGGTACAAGCAGCGGCTCTCGATGTCGAGCTGGTGCGGTCGGCGTTCGCGATGATGTCGTCGCCGGGTCGGCTGGAGGTGGTCCGGCGTAGTCCGCTGGTCATCGTCGACGCGGCGCACAATCCGGCCGGGATGGCGGCCACTGTCGCCGCCCTGTCGGAGGCCTTCACGTTCACCGAGCTCGTGGCGATCCTGGCCGTCAGCGAGGACAAGGACGTGCCGGGGATTCTCGACGAGCTGGAGCCGGTCGCGTCCGAGCTGGTGGTGACCGGCAACTCCTCGCCCAGGTCGGCCGATCCAGGGAAGCTGGCCGAGATGGCGGCCGCGGTGTTCGGCCCGGACCGGGTGCGGGCGGTGCCCAGGCTGGACGACGCGATCGAGATCGGCGTGGCGCTGGCCGACGAGGCGGACGCGCGCGACGCCGCCGGCGGCGGGCTGCCCGGCACCGCCGCGGTGCTCATCGCCGGATCGGTGGTCACCGCCGGGGACGCCAGGCTGCTGCTCACCGGGTCGGGTCCTCGCGAGCGGACGCGAGCGGAAGACGCTCTGTGAGCGAGCCGGAGGGGCGCGGGGCGCCCCGCAGGCGAGCTGGGAAACACTGATGAAGCGGCTCTGCGCCACGGTGCTGATCATGGAGACGATCGTGATCTGGCTGGCGATCCCGGTCGCGCTCACGGTCGAGCACGCGTCGGCCCGCGGGGCGGGGATCGCCGGCGCGGTGCTGGCCGTGGCGGCGGTCACGCTCGCCGTCGCGGCGCGCCGGTGGCTGCGGTGGACGGTCGTCGGGGGCAGCGTGCTGCAGGCATTGGTTATCGCGGCCGGCGCTATCGTCCCCGTCATGTACTTTCTCGGTGCTATTTTCGCGGCCTTGTGGGTTATCGGCATCTGGCTCGGCCATCGCGTCGATGTGGCCTCTTAGCGACGGGGAAGCCGGTGCCCTTATAAGGTCCGCGCGCGAACGGCCTCACCGCGGCGATAGCGCCCGCTTGCGAACGGCCTCGCCGCGGCGCGGCGCGCCACCCTGAGCGGGGCCGCTGCCTGGCGGTAGGCTCTCCGTGGCGGGCGCAGCGTCCGCACCACTGGTGACAGCAGGCTATCGTGTGGTCGCTGTTCGTCGTAGACCGATACCTCGCCTGAACGCGTGGCCTAGGACCCGCGAACCTTCAGCGGGATTCACGCGTTGCACGTTTAGGCGGCTCAGGCCTGGTCTATGAAGGACACAGGACCCGCGCCCGAGGTCTCGGAGCGCGGGCCCGGACAAGCACTGCAGAGCATCCGGCAGCACCCTTCTGGAAGGTTCTTGTTCCCCATGAGCAACGCGCTGGCGTTCCTCGGCCGCGACATGGCGGTCGATCTCGGCACGGCGAACACGCTGGTCTACGTGCGCGGCCGCGGGATCGTGCTCAACGAGCCATCGGTGGTGGCGCTGAACACGAACACCGGGCAAATCGTCGCCGTCGGGGTCGAGGCTAAACGCATGATCGGCAGAACGCCCGGCAACATTATCGCGGTCAGACCGCTCAAGGACGGCGTGATCGCGGACTTCGACGTTACCGAGCGAATGCTCAGGTACTTCATCCAGAAGGTGCACAAACGCAGCCACCTCGCCAAGCCGCGGATCGTGGTGGCGGTGCCGAGCGGCATCACCGGCGTGGAGCAGAGCGCGGTCAAGGAGGCGGGCCACCAGGCCGGCGCGCGCCGGGTCTACATCATCGAGGAGCCGATGGCCGCGGCGATCGGCGCGGGCCTGCCGGTCAACGAGCCGACCGGCAACATGGTCGTCGATATCGGCGGCGGCACCACCGAGGTGGCGGTCATATCCCTGGGCGGCATCGTGACCTCGCAGTCCATCCGCGTCGGCGGCGACGAGCTCGACCAGGCGATCATCACCTTCGGCAAGAAGGAGTACTCGCTCATGCTCGGCGAGCGGACCGCTGAGGAGATCAAGATGGCCCTCGGCTCGGCGTACCCCTCGGCTGAGGAGCCCAACGCCGAGATCCGCGGCCGGGACCTCGTGAGCGGCCTGCCGAAGACGATCGTGATCTCGGCGGAAGAGATCCGCCGGGCGATCGAGGAGCCGCTGTCGGTGATCATCGACGCGGTGAAGACCACGCTGGACAAGTGCCCGCCCGAGCTCGCCGGTGACGTTATGGACCGCGGCATCGCTCTAACCGGTGGTGGCGCGCTGCTGCGCGGGCTGGACGAGCGGCTCAGGGAGGAGACCGGGATGCCCATCCACATGGCTGACAACCCGCTCGACTCGGTGGCGCTGGGCACGGGTAAGTGCGTCGAGGACTTCGATACCCTGCGCCAGGTCCTGGTGCCGGAGTCGCGGCGCTGAGCAGCAAGCTGCGCGGCGCAGCCGTGAGGTAGCGAGCTGCTGACCGGCAGACCACCGAGAGGCTAACTAGCGAGCGGCGCGCCGTAGCACAGCCGCCAATGAGCAATAATTGCAGGCCAGCGAGCCGCAGGTCCATAGGCGCCGAGCGCGGTGCGCGGACCGCGAGACCAGCAGCCGCCGCGTGGCGGCGCGGACGAGGTGATCGCAGTTGCACGACACCCGAAGGACCCGGGTGGTGCTCGGCGTGCTGCTGGTCGTGGCGCTGGCCCTGATCACCTTCGACTACCGCGGCGGCTCGTCGGGCCCGGTACATGGCCTGCGGCAGTTCGGCGGCTCGGTGTTCGGCACCGTGGAGCGCGTCACCAGTACCGTCACCGGGCCCGTCGTGCGGCTCTTCGACCGCGGCGGGTCGGGCACCAGCCCGACGGTGGCCGCGCTGCAGCAGGTGGTCATCAGGCTACGCGCCCAGCTCAGCCAGGAGCAGCTGAGCCGGGCCGAGTACCAGCAGCTCAGCCAGCTGCTGCAGCTGTCGGGGCGGGGCGGGTACCGGATCGTGGCCGCCACGGTGATCGCGGTCGGGCAGGGATACGCGCAGACCGTGACGCTCGACGCCGGCAGCAGGGATGGCGTCAGGCCGCAGGAGACCGTGATCGACGGGCAGGGGCTGGTCGGGACGGTCACCGCGGTGAACGCGCAGACCTGCACGGTCCTGCTGGCCACCGACGCCACGTCGGTGGTCGGGGTGACGCTGGCGAGCAGCGGCGAGATCGGGTGGGTGACCGGGCCGGGCAAGTCCAGGTCGGGATCCGGGCTGCTGCGGCTCCAGGTGCTGGACGCGAACGCCGTGCTCAGCCCCGGTGAGCAGCTGGTGACGTCGGCCTCGGTCCATGACCGGCCCTACGTGCCCGGCGTACCCGTCGGCGTGATCAGCGAAGTGGAGAACCGGGCCGGGTCGCTCACCGCCCTGGCCCTGGTCCGCCCGTACGCCGACTTCACCACGCTGGGCGTGGTCGGCATCGTGGTGGTGCCGCCGAGCACGAACCCCAGATTCTCCGTGCTGCCACCGAAGCCGAAGCCGAAGCCGCGGCCCGCGCCCGCCGTGGCCAGGCGATCGCCCAGCCCGCCGGTCAGTCCGTCCGCGAGTCCCACACCGTGAGGTTTCTGTGAGCGAGCCGGAGGGGCTCAGAAGGCGCGCCGCAGGCGAGCGGGAGGCACCGTGAGGCGCGCGATCATGTCGCCGGTCCTGCTGGCCGCCGCTCTGGTGCTCCAGCTGACCGTGGTGAACCGGCTCCCGCTGCCCGGCACCGGGCCCGACCTGGTGCTGCTGACCGTGGTCACGCTCAGCCTGTGCGGCGGCCCGGCCGCGGGCGCGGTGACCGGCTTCGGCGCCGGGCTCGCGCTGGACATCGCGCCGCCGGGCAGCTACCTGCTCGGTGAGTACGCGCTGGTGTTCTGCGTTGTCGGCTACCTGTGCGGGCGGCTGCGCGGCTCGGTGAACCACTCGGCGCTGCTGACCATCGCGCTCGCGATGGCCGCCGCCGCGGCGGGCGAGGCCGCAGGCGCGGTGCTGGGCGTGGTGCTCAGCGACCCGCAGGTCACCTGGTCAGCGGTGCGGCAGGTGCTGCCGCCCTCCGTGGCCTACGACGTGGCGGTCACGCCGTTCATGCTGTACGGCGTCTTGCGCGCGGTCCGCTGGGCCGATGCGCTAGGCCGGGGTGTCCAGGGAGAGCGGCAGCCCGACGGGGCCGCGCTGCTCGCGCGCGAGGCCGCGCGGGGCGGGGCGGCGCTGCCGGGCCGGTCCGCGGGGCGAGGGTCCATGCTGGGCGGAGCCGGGCTGCTGGGCGGGTCGGGCTGGCTGGCCGGCCCGGTGGGGTCGAGCGGGCCCGGCGGCCCGCGCGGCTACCGGGCCCGTGGTTT
>DASYXX010000934.1:0-14540 GCA_035934395.1 Streptosporangiaceae bacterium | reverse complement strand
GCCGGCGGACGCCGCACGGCGCTTCCCGCTGTCAGCACACCCGCTGCCGTCTACTCGGGCCGGCCTCCGGCCGGCCCTCGCAGGCGGCATGACGTCGGATCTCTGGCCGCGGTGCCGGGGGGTCCGGGTCGCTGGCCTGGGGGTTCTGGCGCTGCTGGGTCGTCGTTAGCGGGCGTTCTCGCGTCTATCCCGTCCCGTTTCGCGGGTGTTCATCCCCCCTCGCTCCCCGCCGTTCCACGGCCGTTCCGGCGCCGTGACCAGCCATTCCGGGGGCACCCCGAGCGGCCGACGCATCCGATATCTAAACGATGCCGAACCGAGGCTCAGACGATCAGGCCAACGTTTGTGATTCACAAGTTAAGTAGGGCTATGCTGAAACTGACGTTCTGTCAAGGAGGCAATCGCCGATGAGCGACGACGCCTACGGGGCAACGGTCGCCAAGCGACGGCTGGCCCGACGACTCACCGAGTACAGGAGCGCGTCGGGGCATACGGCCAATCACGTCTGCGACCTCCTCGACTGGGGCCGGGGCAAGGTCGGGCGGTTCGAGGCCAACCACTGGAAGCGCCCCGAGATGAGCGACATCAGGGATCTGCTGCGCGTCTACGGGGTCGACGAGGCAGAGCGTGACGAGCTGCTCGAGCTCGCCGCGCGGGCGCGGGTCAAGCCCTGGTGGCGGGACTACGCGGACGTGTTCGAGAACGAGTTCCCCGGCTTCGAGAACGATGCGACCCGCATCCGGGTGTCCATGCCGCTGGTGCTTCCCGGCCTGATGCAGACCCGCGATTACACCGAGGCGCTCATGCGGGTCTCCTCCAAGCCGCCCGCCTGGCGGCAGAAGGCCATCGAGGCCCGGCTGCGGCGACAGGAGATCCTGGACCGCACCGACGGCGCAGCGCCGCAGGTCATCGCGGTGATCACGGAGGCGTCGCTGATGTACCGGTGGGGGACCAAGGAGGAGCGGCGCGAGCAGATCGAGCATCTCGTGGATCTGAGCCGCAAGCCGAACGTGGAGTTGCGAATCCAGCGTTTCGCCGATGGGCCGTACCGGGCGATGTGGTCCATGGTCAACATCTTCGACTTCGCCGGCGACGAGCCAAGCGTGGTCTACCTGGAAACGGACACCGCGATCCAGGAGGTGAGCAGTAAGGACGAGATGACGGTCTACGTCGAGGGCTTCGGCCGCGCCCGTGATGCGGCACTCGAGCCCCGCGACACGACGGCCTATCTAAGGTACCTAGCCGAACAACTGGAGTGATCATGACCGACCTGTCTCGAGCCGCCTGGCGTAAGGCCAGCCGCAGTACAACGAACGGAGGCTGTGTCGAGATCGCAGCCAACCTTCCTGGCGTCATCGCTGTCAGGGACAGTAAGCGCCCTGAGGGCGGGGCGCACGTCGTCAGCCGGGCGGCGTTCGCCGCGTTCCTCGAGGACGCGCGGGCGGGACGGTACGACCTCGTAACCCCCCGCGAAAGCTGAACAGATCCATCGCGCAGCGAAGAATCCCCCGGGCTCTCCCCCCGGGGGATTCTTCTCATGCTGAGCCTGTCTCGAGGCCCGGCGGCCCAGCCTTCCGGTCAGTCCCGCCGCCAGTGCGACGTTACCGGCCCGACCTGGGGCCTGACTACTACTAGCTGTCCGTTCCATGTTGCCTGAGGGTCATGGTTCCGTTACCAGTCCCGACATGGTTCCCTCACCCGGCGGTGCTGGTCCGGGCCGCAGGACCGGGCAATGGCTGGTAGTTTTTCTCTCGTTACCATTGCATACGCTCGTACCCGACTCATAATCTGTGTTTCACAGATATCTGAGTCGGAAAGGCGGAGGAGCATGCTACCGTCGCCCGCCGAGAGCGGGCCGGACCGTCGCGGCGCAGCCGGCCATTCTGCCGCGGACAGCGGCCTGATGGCGGCTCCGGTAGTTGATGCATTCGACGCCACGGGGTCCATGGCGGAGGCAAGCGTCCGCGCCGGGGGGTGCTTCGCCCGGGCCCTGCCGCTCGATCCGACGTGCGCGGGCACGGCCAGGAGCTTCTTCCGCGAGGCCGTGGCCGGGATCGGGCTGCCCGGTGACCTCGTTCACGACGGCGTCACCATGGCCAGCGAGCTGGCGGCCAACACGCTGCACGCGCAGGGCAACGTCGAATTCTCCGGCGCCAGCCAGCGGCCGGTGAGCGGCTTCCCCGAGTTGTGGCTGTACGTGCGCGGCTCCGGCTCGCGCTGCGAGGTGGTGTGCAAGGTCTTCGACTCGCAGCCCGGGTGGAAGACGGGCAGCCTGCCCGACGTGAAGATCCGGTCCAAGGAGGGGGTCAACGGCCGGGGCCTGCAGGTCGTGGACGGCCTGTCGGCCGGCGAGTGGGGTGCCCACCTGACCCGCGGGCGGCTCGGCAGCTGGAAGGTCTCGGGCAAGGCCGTGTGGTTCGCGCTCCGGGTGCCGCCCGCCTGTGATGTCGCGCGTTTCGGCCGGCCCGATCTCAGCCCGTGGCAGGCGGTCAACGAGCTCGAGGCCATGCTGGGCGGCCGCGGCCTCGGCGGGCGGCTGGTCCGGGCCGACGAGCCGAGCGCGGGCATGTCCGTCCTGTCGGTCAGCCGCGATCTGACCGTGTGGTGCCACGCCGGAACGGCGTCCTTCCGCGCCGCGGACGGCACCTACCAGCGCCTTCCGCTGGCCGACCTCGTTGAGGTGGCCGAGCAGATCGTCTGGGCCCACGAGGAACTGCGCGCCGCGGCCACCGCCGACGAAGAGGCCTGACGACCCTGCCGCGGTAAGTCGGCTGCTCCTCGCCCGGCGTTAACTCGGAAAAGTGGTCAGAAAGTGCTGTTGTAGCAGCACTTTCTGACCACTTTTCGCCGTCGGCGACGTTCTGGGCGGCGCCGTGGCGGACCGGCAGACCTCGAGGCATCGCGCGGGAACGCTGATCGTTAGCACCGCGGGCCGGAACTCTGGATAATAGAGGTACTGATCGACATGGTTGTGGCTGGCCGGTCCCGCCAGGAACCGGAGAAGGTGCCGCAGGGCGCGCGAAGTCCCTGCGGCCCCCAGGCAGGAAGGGGATGCCGGATGGCGGCGATGAAGCCGCGGACAGGTGACGGTCCGCTCGAGGTCACCAAGGAGGGCCGCGGCATCGTGATGCGCGTCCCGCTTGAGGGCGGCGGGCGGCTGGTGGTCGAGCTATCGCCAGACGAGGCCGTTGCGCTGGGCGAAGCGCTGAAGACGGCCGTCGGCTGAGCCTTGCCGATCGCCGCCGAGGTTAACCTGCAACCCGCGGTCGCCCCGCGCTCCGCCTCCTCCCGCCCTATCCCGTCCTCACCTCCCCGCTCCATGATCGGCGGCACAGCTGAGCCTGACGATGTCACTGCCGTGCCGGTCAGCGCCGAATCAGGGCGGAAAGCCGAGGGCTCGTGCCCTGGCGCCTTACTCGGGCCGCTTGACCGCGGCGAGCAGGCCGTCCCCGACCGGCAGCAGCAGCGGCACCAGGCGCTCATCGACCCTGACCTGCTCGCAGAGCTCCCTGACCGCGACCGCCTCCGGGTCGCTGAGGGCCAGGTCCCCGGCCAGCCGGGCCGGCAGCGCGTTGTCGAAGGTAACCACCCCGCCGGGCCGCAGCAGCCGCAGCGCCGCGACCAGGTACTCGGGGTACTCCTGCGGGTCGGCATCGCAGAAGACGAGGTCGTAGGCCCCGTCGGCGAGCCGGGGCAGGACGTCGAGCGCCCGGCCGCTGATCAGCCGGTAACGCCCGGCCGGGAAGCCAGCGGCGACGAACACGGCCCGCGCCAGCCGCTGATGGTCCGGCTCGACATCGACGCTGGTCAGGACGGCTCCAGAGCGCATACCCCGAAGCAGCCAGAGCCCTGACGTGCCGCAGCCCGTGCCGATCTCCACGACCGACCTGGCCCCGATGGCGGAGGCCACAAAGCGCAGGGCGGCGCCGGTGACCGGGCCAACCGGCGCGGCACCGCCGACCTCGGCGGCGTTTCTCCTGGCCATGAGCAGGGGCTCATCCTCGGCTACGAAGTCGTCCACATAGGCCAGGGTGACCTCCGTGTTCACGATGCCTGCCTTCCAGCTGCTGGTCGGGCCGCGCTGTCTTCCCCGCTCACTCGTGGGGCAGCCTAGTGCACCCGCCGTGACCCGGGAACCGACGCGGCCGTCCCGGCCGTTGAGTGTGCGCGGGGAAGCCTCGGCGGGGTCATGGCGTTGCACACTATGGGAGCGGTGGAAGGGAGCATGCCCGTGGACGAGGGCCAGCAGGTAGAGGCTGCCGCCGCGGAGTGGGCGCCACCCAGCTGGGATGAGGTGGTCCGGGATCATTCGGCCCGGGTCTACCGTCTCGCCTACCGTCTTACCGGCAACAGCCACGACGCCGAGGACCTCACTCAGGAGGTCTTCGTGCGGGTCTTCCGGTCACTGTCCAGCTACACGCCGGGGACGTTCGAGGGCTGGCTGCACCGGATCACCACGAACCTGTTCCTGGACATGGCGCGCCGTCGGCAGCGGATCCGGTTCGAGGGGCTCGGTGAGGAGACGGCCGCACGGCTCGGCGACGGCGGCCCGTCGCCCGCGCAGGCGTTCGACGACCGGCACCTGGACACCGACATCCAGGCCGCCCTGAAAGCTCTCGCGCCCGAGTACCGGGCCGCGGTTATCCTCTGTGACATCGAGGGCCTGTCGTACGAGGAGATAGCCGCCGCGCTCGGGATCAAGCTGGGCACCGTCCGCAGCAGGATCCATCGCGGGCGGGCGCAGCTGCGATCAGCACTCGAGCATCGCCGCCCGAGGCATGTCAGCGAGGCGCCCGTCCCGCAGCCGCGGGCCCCCGTCGGGGCCAGGCTCGCACCGGGGAGGCAGTCATGACCCACCTCGGCCATCGGCTTTCCGCGCTGATCGACGGGGAGCTCGATGCCGTGGAACGCGACCGGGTCCTCGTGCACCTGGCCGGATGCGAGCCGTGCCGGGATGAGGCCGTCGCGCTGCGGACGCTGAAGCGGCGAATGAACGCGCTCGGCGAGGCCGCGGCCGACGCGGGGCTGACCCGCCGCCTGATCGGCCTGGCGCATCCGGGCGGTGCAACGTCACCGGGCCAGGCCGGCCCGCGACCGTGGCCGGCCTCCGAGCCCCTGGGGTCGGAGCGCGGCGGCCGCGAGGCGCGGCCCGCGTGGTACGTGACCATCGGTGCCACAGCCGTGGTCCTGGTCGGGGTGGGTACCGCGGCCTTCCTGGCCGGCGGCGGCACGGGGCAGCCCGGGCCGTCCGGCCCCCAGATCACTCCGGCGGTCGACACTTACCTCTTCCAGCGCGACATCCTGAACGGCATCAGCCCCGGGACGCTCCCGACGCCCTCCCGGCACGGACGGCACACGAGCAAGAGCCTGCCCTCGCCCGCGCCGTGACCCACCGCATGGCGCCGGGCTGGCGGATCGCCAGCCTGGCCGCGATTATCGGTCTGCTCGGGTCGGGGATGGCGGGGCTGGCCCTGACCGCTGTGTCATCTCCCGCGGGGCCCGGAAGCTCTCCCCTCGGCGAGCGGCTGAGCTTCGGCGACCGGCCGCTGCGGCTGGCGCGCGGAGCCGCGGCCGCGGGGCCCAGCGAGGGCCTGCGGTTGCTCAGCGAGGCGGCCGCGGCGTGCCAGGACACGGCGTACCGCGGATCGCAGGTCCTGCGGTGGTGGGCCAGGACGAGACGAGCGCGTCCGCGGTCGATGTATGGCACCAGCCCGGCCGCATGACCCTGGCACAGGCCACTGGCACCCGGCCGGGCGCCGCCGCGCGGCCGTACGGTGTACTCCGTGAACCCGGAGGACCGGACGTTTGCCTGGTCCGCGGGCGGATTCGTGTACATCCTGGTCGCCGACGCCCCGCTGGAGACGGTCAGCCAGGTGGTGACCACGCTGACGGGCGTCAGCGCCCCGGGGTTCTGGCTGCGGATGGCCCGTGGCCTGCACCGGATGTTCTCGTGGATCAACCCGCTCTGAGTTTGCCCTAGGTCACGGGGGACGACCCCCCTTCAAAGTCGACTTGCGGAGCAAGCTCCGCGAAGATCAAGATGCCTATCCCGCCCGGGTCGCGGGGATGTATGCCTGGAGCGGCGGCCGCAGCCAGTTGGTGACCGGAGGCCGCCTCGGGGGAGGCACACGATGTCCGATGGGTCCGCCGGTCGGTCGGCAGGTGCCGCTGATCCGGTTTGTGCCGCTGATCCGCCTTATCCCGCCGACCTGCCCGGCCGGCGTGATCTCAGCGGCTCGTACGAGGAATCGTCCCCAGCCCGCCTGCCCCTCCCGCGTCAGGAGCAGGCGCCGGTGCCGCCGCCGGGGCCCCAGCGCAGGCACGGCAGGACGCCCAGATCGGTGACGCTCGTCGTGGCGGTCCTCACCGCGCTGATATCGGCGCTGGTCGGAGGGCTGATCGGCGGGCTCGTCGGCGCCTCGTCCGCTGGGACGCAGTCCAGCTACAGCCTGGGCACCGTGCCTCCTGCCCTGACCAACCGGCCACCGGACTCGGTCGCCGGCATCGCGGCGCGAGTGCTGCCCAGCGTCGTCATGATCAAGGTAAACGGCGGCCAGGGCACCGGCTCCGGTTTCATCGTCCGCGGCGGCTACATCGTCACCAATAACCACGTGGTCACCCTGGACGGCCAGGTGACGCACGCCGCGTTGCGGGTGGTCTTCTACGGGGGCCTGACCGAGCCAGCGAGGCTGGTCGGCGCCGACCCGTACTCGGACATCGCCGTGATCAGGCCGCAGTACGTTCCCAGCCTGCCGGTGCTGACGCTGGGCAACTCGGCCGGCGTGCGGGTCGGCGATCCGGTCGTGGCCTTCGGCTCGCCCCTTGGCCTGGCCGGCACCGTGACCAGCGGCATCGTCAGCGCGCTGAACCGCCCGGTGCAGCCGAGTGCCGGCGGCGCGGGCAGCAGTCCGCAGGTGTTCTACGACGCCATCCAGACCGATGCTCCGATCAACCCGGGCAACTCGGGCGGGCCGCTGGTGAACGGGCAGGCCCAGGTGATCGGCGTGACAGGGGCGATCGACACGCTGGGCGGCGACCCTGCGATCGGCGTCCAGGGCGGCAGCATCGGCCTGGGGTTCGCGATCCCGAGCAACCAGGCGCGGCGGGTGGCCACGGAGCTGATCAGGACCGGCCACGCCGCGCACGCCGTCCTCGGCGCGCTGATCAACACCAGTTACCGGGGCGCCGGCGCGCAGATCGCCCTGCTGCGCGAGGGTCGTATCCCGCCGGTCAGCCCGGCCGGGCCAGCGGCCCGGGCGGGGCTGCGCCCCGGCGACGTGATCATCAGGTTCGCGAACCAGCGGATCGGCAACGCCGCGGCGCTGATCGACGCGGTCCGCTCCCGCCAGCCAGGCACCCGGGTGGCGGTCACGTTCACCAGGCGCGGGGGCAGCCGCACGGTGCCGCTCACCCTCGGGTCGGCGCAGTCCTTACCGAGAGGTGCGGCCGGCTCGGGTGCCCGCGGTCCCCGCGAACTTCGTGACATGCCGCCCGACGGTCTACATTGGAGTCAGCCGCGATCCGCCGGAAGATGCTGGAGCGCCCCGTGTTCGACCTGTCGCTATGGAAGCTCCTGGTTCTCGCCGTGGTCGCGCTCATCATCTTCGGCCCGGATCAGCTGCCGAAGATGGCCAGTCAGGCCGGGCGGGCACTGCGGGACCTTCGCCGGATCGCCGAGAACGCCAAGGCCGACCTCCAGGAAGGCCTGGGCCCCGAGTTCCGCGATTTCGACATCAACGACCTGAACCCGCGCCATTTCGTGCGCAAGCACCTGTGGGACGACGTCGATGGCGGCGGCAACGGCCACGGCACCGTCGCCACCGCTGAGTACGCCGACACGCCGCTCCCCGAGCCCGGGCCCCCCAGGCTGGCGCCGGGCGAGAGCCCGCCCTACGACTCCGAGGCGACCTGACGGCCCCGTCAGACCGGGGTCAGGCCGAGGCGGCGGCCGGCCAGGCTGCGGGACCGGCTGGCCAGCTGGTCGGCGATCGCCGTGAGCTGCCGGGCCGCGGGTGATTCGGGATCGGACAGGACCAGCGGGGTGCCGCTGTCACCGGCCTCGCGCAGCCGCATGTCGATCGGCACCTGCCCGAGCACGGGGACCCGGGCGCCAACGATGCGGGTGAGCGTGTCGGCCACGGCCTCGCCGCCGCCGGACCCGAACACGTCCACGCGCTCGCCGCAGTGCGGGCAGGGCAGGTAAGACATGTTCTCGATCACCCCGACCACGTTCTGGTGCAGCTGGACGGCGAGCGACCCGGCCCGCTCGGCCACCTCGGAGGAGGCGAGCTGCGGGGTGGTGACCACGATCAGTTCGGAGCCCGGCATCAGGTGGGCCGCGGAGATGGCGACATCGCCGGTGCCAGGCGGCAGGTCCAGCAGCAGCACGTCCAGGTCGCCCCACCACACGTCGGCGAGGAACTGCTCGAGCAGCCGGTGCAGGATCGGCCCGCGCACCGGCAGCGGCTCGTTGCCCCGCTTCATCATGCCGGCCGAGATCGCGCGCACGCCGTGCGCGGAGGGCGGCATGATCATCTTCTCGACCTGGGTGGGCAGCCCGGTCACGCCCAGCATTCGCGGAACCGAGTGCCCGTAGATGTCGGCGTCCAGCAGGCCGACCGTCATCCCCGCCGCCGCCAGCGCCACGGCCAGGTTGACCGTGACCGACGACTTGCCGACACCGCCCTTGCCGCTGGCGACCGCGTACACCTTGGTCAGCGAGTCGGGCTTGGCGAACGGGATCACCCGCTCCGGCCTGCCGCCGCGGAGGCTGGCCTGCAGGGACCGCCGCTGCTCCTCGCTCATCACGTCAAGCTCGACCCGGACCCTGGACACGCCGTCGAGCTTGCTGACCGCCGCCGTGACCTCGCGGGTGATGGTGTCACGCAGCGGACAGCCGGCCACGGTCAGCCAGACATCGACGCGCACGGTGCCATCGGCGGCGACGTCAACGTTCTTGACCATGCCAAGCTCGGTAATCGGACGGTGGATCTCAGGGTCGTTGACTCCCGCGAGCGCCCCGGTGACCTGTTCGATCGTGGGCGGCGCGGACACGACGGGCGGGGTTGCCATGCCCCAATGCTACGGAGCCGCCGAGCGTGCGTCGAAACCAACGTCCTATGCTCATATCAATTCGCGGAGCTCGCTCCGCGGCGGGGGGTTGAAGGGGGTCGTCCCCCCTAGGGCGAGCACAGACGGAAAGGTCCCTGGGGGTGGATACGGAGCTTCAGCAGGTTGGCCTCCATCATCCCGCGGCCGAGCTGGTCAGGGACATCCAGCGCAACCGCACCGGGATCCCGCGGCGGGCGTTCGTGGCCGAGGGCCTGTTCGAGAACAACGTCGTGCTCGAGGCCGGCGTGGCCGTCGACACGTTCCTGTGGTGCCCGGAGGCCGCCTACTCCGACGAGGCCAGCACGCGCAGCAAGCAGCTCGCCGCGCGGGCGCACCGCGCCTACCGGATCTCGGCGAAGACGCTCAGGTACCTGGCCGAGCGGCCGAACCCGGACGGCCTGATCTCCGTCGCCCGGCTGCCGGACACCGACCCCGAGACGTTCGCGGTCGGCGATCAAGCGCTGATCCTGGTCATCGACGGGATCGAGATCCCGGGGAATCTCGGGACCCTGATCCGGACCGCGGACGCGTGCGCCGCGGACTGCCTGGTGCTGACCAACCGCCGGACCCGGCTGACGCACCCCAAGGTGCTGCGCAGCAGCCAGGGGATGAGCATCAGGGTTCCCGCGCTCGAGTTCGGCGAGGTCACCGACGCGATCTCCTGGCTGGACTCCCGCGGGTTCACCGTCTACCTGGCCGACACCGACGACAGCCGGAATTACCGAACCGCCGACTATGCGGGGCGCACGGCCCTGGTCGTGGGCAGCGAACGTTATGGAATCTCATCACCCTGGTACACAGCGGGCTACGCGCGGGTCGGTATCCCTATGCTGGGCTCCGCGGATTCACTCAACGTCGGGGTCTCAGCGGCGGTGCTGCTGTACGAGGCGCGAGCGCAGATGAATGGCTGGTAACGCCAGGGGCGGCGGGAGGGACGACCGCGTGACGCGTGGCAACCGGTCCAGGAGATCATGCCTCGCGGTACCGGGCAGCAGCCCGCGGTTCCTGGAAAAGGCTCAGGGCCTGAACGCGGACCAGGTCCTGCTGGACCTCGAGGACGCGGTCGCGCCGGAGGCCAAGCGGGATGCCAGGGCGCACGTCGTCTCGGCGCTGCAGGGCGGCCGGTGGGACGGCAAGGTCACGACCGTGCGGGTCAACGGCGCGCTCACCGGGTGGGCCCACCACGACGTGATCGACGTGGTCGAGCAGGCTGGCCGGCACCTGGACGCGATCGTGCTGCCCAAGGTGAGCGGGCCGGACCAGATCGCCTGGCTGGACCTGCTGCTCGGCCAGGTCGAGCAGGCGACGGGCCTGCCGCCCGGCGGGATCGGGATCGAGGCCCAGATCGAGGACGCGCGCGGGCTGGCCGAGGTCGACGCGATCGCGGGCGCGTCACCGCGGCTGGAGGCCCTGGTCTTCGGGCCGGCGGACTTCATGGCCAGCCTCGGGATGCGGTCCCTGGAGATCGGCGCCCAGCCGCGAGGTTACGCCGGGGGCGACGCGTTCCACTACCCGCTGCTGCGGATCCTGGTCGCCGCGCGTGCGCACGGGCTGCAGGCCATCGACGGCCCGTACGCCGCGATCGGCGCCGACGACGGGCTGCGCCGGGCGGCCGGCTCGGCCGCGGCGCTCGGCTTCGACGGGAAATGGGTGATCCACCCGGGGCAGATCGAGATCGTGAACGCGGCGTTCTCGCCCGGCCAGGCCGAGTACGACCGGGCCGAGCTGATCCTGGAGGCCTACGAGTACTACACGAAGGTCGAGAACCGCGGTGCCGCGCGGCTGGACGGCGAGATGATCGACGAGGCCAGCCGCAAGCTGGCCCTGGTCGCCGCGGCACGCGGTCGCGCCGCCGGCCTGACCAGGACGTCGAGCTTCCACCCCCCGGCGTAGCGCGCAGCCGGCGCCAGCCGCCGGCCCCGGCGCCGCAGCCTCAGTCGCCTCGGCAGTGGCTGGCCGCCTGGCCGAAACCGTATCTATGTTCCATCGATGCGGTTCGCCGCTACGGCAGGGGCGCGATGAGGGGGGTGGTGTAGGGGGCGCCGTTCTCGCGGGCACCGCCGGTGCCGCCGACCGCCCAGCATCGGTCGCCGCACGCCAGCGCGTCGAGATAGCCACGGTGGCGGGGCGCGTGCACGGTGACCGGGGCCCAGCCGCCGCCCTGCCAGCGCAGGGCCAGCGGGCGGGACTTGCCTGTCATGCCCAGCAGCCAGCAGCCGCCGGCGCCGGAGCAGGTCAGGGCGGTGGGGTAGGCCGGCAGGCTGGTTCTGACCGGCGTCCAGGCGCGGCCGTTCCACGCGTCGGTCACGGGACTCGGCCCGGGGAACGCCGCCAGGCACATCGCCCGGCCGGCGCAGCCGAACAGCGACGGGATCACGTCCGCGGTCCGGCCGGCCGGCCCGGCGGGCGCGGGGGCCGGCGTCCAGCGGCCGCCAGAGTACCTGGCGGCCGCGGCGGCACCGCCGCGCAGGCCAAGCGCCAGGCAGTGCCCGGGGACCGGGCAGGAGATCTCTCGCGGCTGCAGTCCGCCCGGCAGGGCCCCGGCCAGGCTCCACTGGGACCCGTTCCACTGCTCAAGAACGTCGCCGGCCGCGCCCGTGCGCGACTGCGTGCCTCCGATCGCCCAGCAGGTGCTCGCCGACGCGCAGCTGACCGCGTCGAGCTGGGCTCCGGGCAGGGCGGGCGACGGCACCGGCTGCCACGTGCCTCCGGTCCAGTGCTCGACGAGCGCCGACCCCCGGGCCGAGCTGCCGCCGACGGCCCAGCAGTCGCTGGGGCCGGGGCAGGCGATGGCCTCGAGCGCGCCTCTGCGGGCCTCCCGGCCCGGTACGGCCACCGTGCGCCAGTGCCCGGCCGTCTCCAGCTTGAGCAGCGGGCCCCGGCTCTCCGACAGCGTGTTGCCGCCGGGGGCGCTGGCCGTCTGGCCCACGGCCCAGCACTGGGCCGCGTTCGGGCAGGCGATCGCGGTCAGGTAGTTGTCGGGATACTGCCTGGTGGCCGCGTTGGCCCCGAAGTGAAGGAAGATCCATCCGTCGATCCCCACGATCACCAGGGCCGCGGCGACCACGGCGAGGAGGATCTGCTGCCGCCGCTGCGGCGGCGATGAGCCCGTCACCGGGGCCTCGCCGCCGCGAGTCATGCCGCCCATCGGGACCGGCCTCCGTTCACGTGCCTCCCGCTCGCCTGCGGGGCGCCTACCTCCGGCTCGCTTGCCTGGCGCATCCGCCCTGGCATGATATCCGCGGCGCGCGGCGCGGGCCGGTGCCCGTAGTCAGGTGCAGGTCAGGTCGGGTAGACGTCCCACCGGGTGAGGAACCCGGCGAGCCCGCTGGTCAGCGGCAGGCCGGCCAGCTCCGCGGCCGTCACCCAGGCCGCGTCGGCGGCGTCGTCGCCGACGGCAAGCTCGCCCCCGGTGACGACCGCCAGGTAGTCCCTGACGTCGATCACCGCCCCGTTCAGCCCCGGAAGCTCCGCCTGCCCGAGCAGCCGGCCGCACGCCACGCGCAGCCCGGTCTCCTCCAGGATCTCCCTGGCCACCGCCTGCTGGTCGGTCTCGCCCGGCTCGATCCGGCCGCCAGGGAGCGTCCACAGCCCGGCACCGGGCTCGTGCCCGCGCTTGATCAGCAGCAGCCGTCCGGCCGCGTCCCTGATCACCGCGCCCACGCACGGGACGCGACTGGTCGCCATGCGTTAAGTATGGGCTGGAACACGGCCTGACACGGTACTTGACGTACGGCGGCCGGCGCGCAACGGTCAGTTAAATGAGGACAGCGCCGACCTGCCCGCGATGCGGCGGCCCGGTACGCGAGCCCAACGTCTGGTGCAGCTCGTGGCAGTGTGACGTGCACGGCGAGGTGCATCCGCTGCGGATGGCGTACAGCGCGTCCGCCGACGGCCTCGAGGGCCTGCTGCAGGGTGCGGCGGTCCCGGTGTGGCTGCCCTGGCCGCTGCCCACCGGCTGGCTGGTCACCGGGTTCGCAGGCGCGGGCGACGAGCGCACCGGCACCCGCGCCTGCGCGGTCGCCCTGACCGGGCCGAACCCGTGCGGCGGCCCCGGCGAGATGCTGCTGGTCTCCGAGGAGCTGGGGGTCGGCCTCGGCGCCCGGATGGCTGGCCTGCCCGGGCCCGACCCGGGCAGCGACTTCGCGGCCCGGGCGCCGGCGACGACCGTTCGGTTCGGCAACCACGAGTTCCCGCTCTGGCACGTCGACGCGGCCGACCGGGCGGCGTTCGCGGGGGAGATGCTGGGCAACTGGCTGTGGATGATCCTGTGGCCGGACACCGCGGGGGTGCTGCTCGTGGAGCCGCTGGAGCTGCGCGACCTGCGTGATCCAGGCCAGGACCTGGACCTCCCGTTCGGCGCGCCCTCACCGCGGCTGCCCGGCTAGACACCACGGAGCTTGCTCCGCGCCGGGGGCCCCGAGGGGCGTCTCCCCTAGGGCCACTAGGGTCGCACCATGCGGGCCGACCTGCACAGCCATAGCACGGCCTCGGACGGCACCTGCCCGCCCGCCGAGGTGATGCGGCGAGCCCGGGCGGCCGGCCTCGACGTGATCGCGCTGACCGACCACGACACGGTGGCCGGGCACGAGGAGGCGCGGCGGGCGCTGCCGCGCGGGCTGACGCTGCTGCCGGGCATGGAACTGTCCTGCCGCCTGGAGGGCCACAGCGTGCACCTGCTCGGGTACCTGTTCGACCCGGAGCACGAGGAGCTGGCGGCCGAGCTCGCCAGGATCAGGGGGAGCCGCGAGCAGCGGGCGCGGGCGATGGTCGCCCGGCTGGCCGAGCTTGGGGCGCCGGTGACCTGGGAGCAGGTCAGCGCGCTGGCCGGGAACGGTGTGGTGGGCAGGCCGCACATCGCGCGGGCGATGGTAGCGGCCGGGGTGATCGCCTCGCCGGAGCAGGCGTTCGGGCCGGACTGGATCGCCGCCGGCGGCCGGGCCTATGTCACCAGGTACGCGCTTGACCCGGCCCGGGCCGTGGCGCTGATCAGGGACGCGGGGGGCGTCACCGTTCTCGCCCATCCGCGGGTCGCCGAGCGCGGCTGGACGGTGCCTGACGACCGGATCGCCGATCTGGCGGCCGCCGGGATGTCGGGAATCGAGGTGCGGCATCCGGATCAGGATCCCGCGCAGCGGGCGGAGCTGCAGGCCCTGGCCGACCGCCTCGGCCTGGTCGCCAGCGGCGGCAGCGACGATCACGGAGAACTCACCGGCTACCGGATCGGGTCCGATACGATCGCGCCCGACGCATACGAGCGGCTGGTATCACAGGCCACCGGCGGCACCCCGGTGAGCGGGCGGTGAACTCGTTCTTCGATACGCAAGGAGGCAGGTGGCCATGGAGGCGCGGATCGAGCAGGCGGGAACCAGGGTCAACACGTGGATTATCGGCGATGACCAGGAGGTCATCGTCGTCGACCCGGGCCG
>DASYXX010000932.1:0-3745 GCA_035934395.1 Streptosporangiaceae bacterium | reverse complement strand
CTTAGCTGACGTAATCCGCATCGATTTATAGTGCCTTTAACGCAACGGGTTCTTCACGCTGCCTGCCGTGCGGGCGGGCTCCGGGGCGCCAAAGGGCGGGGATCGGCTCGCCCTGGCCGCGGGTCAGTCCGGGCGGGTCAGCAAGACCACCGGGAACTGCCGCGCGGGCGGTCAGCCAGACGCCCGCGGGGTCCTCAGCGCGCGACCTGCTCGCGCGAGCACCACCAGGTCGACCGGCCGCCGACCGTTCCGTGTCTCATCTCGGCGCCGCATCGCGGGCACGTGCCGCCGGGATGCCTGGCCGCGATGACGTCGCCGGTGTGCGCGCCGCCCTGGGCGATGGCCGACC
Source organism: Streptosporangiaceae bacterium (assembly GCA_035934395.1). GTDB lineage: Bacteria > Actinomycetota > Actinomycetes > Streptosporangiales > Streptosporangiaceae > JASHPR01. The sequence continues at coordinate 3,396 of DASYXX010000932.1, read as the reverse complement.
GGAGGGCGGATCCCAGGGCGCGGTACAGCCGGTCGGCGTCCCCGGGCTTGAGGCTGCTCACCCGCGTCGCGGGCGCCACCCTGGCCTGCCAGAGCATCTCGTCGGCCAGCAGGTTTCCGATACCGGCGATCTTGGACTGGTCGAGCAGGCGGGCCTTGACCGCGATCCTTCCCTTCGTGATCAGTTCCCGGAACTCGCCCGGCGTGACCTCGGCGGCGTCCGGCCCGAGCGCGGCGATCTCGGGGTTCAGCCTGACGCGCCCCAGGCGACGCTTGTCGAACAGCGCCATGCTGCCGCCGTCGGCGAAGCCGACCGTGAAGCGGTCCCACTCGGCCTTGTGCGGCTGCGCGTCGCGGCGGCGCGGCCCGCCGCCCTCGGCGGACGTGCCGGCCTGGGACACCACGACGATCCGGCCGCCCATGCCCAGATGGATCCCCAGGTCGGGGCCGGGCACGGCCGAGCGGCCGACCCCGGAGGTCTCACACCACAGCGCCTTGCCGCGCCGGTGCACCGAGGTGAAGGTCCGCCCGGTCAGAGCGTCGCGCAGCTGGCCGGGCGAGTGCGGACGGCACACGAACGTATCGCTGTCATCGACGGAGACGATGCGCCGGTGCAGAGCCAGGTCGGCGATCAGCGCACGGGCGGTCTCGACCTCGGGAAGCTCCGGCACCCACCCGTTCTACTATGAACCACGGCGGACATGCGCTGCGAGGTCACATGACGGCTACCCCTGGTCCCGCACGGGCGCGGCGGCCTGGCGCGCTCGCGGTCATGCTGGGGGTCGCGCTCGCCGTTCTCACGGCCGATGCCGTGTCGAAGACGCTCGTGCTGGAAAGGCTCCCGGGCCATCCGCCGGTCAGGCTGCTGGGCGTGCTGATCACGCTGAGCCTGACCCGCAACGCCGGCGCCGCGTTCGGCGTCGGCCCGTCGTACACGGTGATCATCGCGCTGATCGCCTGCGGCGTCATCGCGTTCATCATCCGCACGGCCGGGCGGTTGCGCAGCCTGGCTTGGTCGGTAGCGCTCGGGCTGCTGCTCGGCGGGGCCGCGGGCAACCTGGGCGACCGGCTGCTGCGGTCTCCCGGCCCGATGCGGGGCCGCGTCGTCGACTGGATCAACCTGCCGCACTTCCCGTGGACTTTCAATCTCGCGGACTCGGCCATCGTCGGCGCCGCCGCGCTGATGGCCTTGCTCGCGCTCCGCGATATCCGGATCGACGGGACGCCGACGAGGAGCTCGACGCGCCCGCTACCCGGCCAGGCCCCCTGACCGTCGTCACCGCCCGGCTGTCGGCGTGGCGCTACCGGACCTCGTAACGCAGGTGGAGCGCGCCCTCGCCCTGGACGGCCTCGGTGCAGCGCAGGTCCGCCCGGGCAGCGCCGAACAGCGGCACGCCGCGGCCGACGAGCTTCGGCACGACGTGCAGCACGACCTCGTCGGCGAGCCCGGCGGCCAGCGCCTGCTGGGCCACGCTGACCCCGCCGGCCAGCAGCACGTCCTTGCCGTCCGCGGCCGCGCGGGCCTGCGTCACGGCGGCCTCGATCCCGCCGGTCACGAACGTGTAGCTGGTGCCGCCGCTCTTGTCGATCCGCTCCTGGCCGCGGTGGGTCAGCACGAACACCGGCGCGTGGAACGGCGGGTTCTCGCCCCAGTTCGGGTAGCCGTACTCGAACATCGTGCGGCCGACAACCTGCGGCCCGAACCGGGCGAATTCCTCGGCCCACACCCGGGAGTCCACCGTGTCCTCGCCGCCCTCCATGCCCTGCTGCTCACGCCAGCTGCGCAGCGGGAACACCCAGCCCAGCACCGCCTCGAAGACCTTCATGCCGTCCTCGTCGGCGGTCTTGGGGCCCGCTATGCCGTCCAGGGACACCGACATGCCCAGAACTACCTTGGTCATCTCCGACTCCTCCTCGGTCCGGGCGCCTGCTGCGCCCGTTCACCGGTAGGTCGGAGCGATCCAGCGCGTTCTCTACATCGGCGCGGCGATTATTTTGCGGTTAGCTTCTGCGCGCGCCCTGTGAGGTACCGGCGCTCGGGAAGGCTGGTCGTCCGGCGCGCCGCCTCGCGGTAGCCCGCGACCGCGCCGGCGGTGTCGCCGGTCATCTCGAGCAGGTGCGCGCGGGCGGCCAGCAGTCGGTGGTAGGTCGCGAGCCGGGGATCGGACTCCAGCCCGCCGAGCGCGTCGAGTCCGGCGGCCGGGCCCTCGACCATCGCGACGGCCACGGCCCGGTTCAGCGTGACGAGCGGGCTGGGCGCGATCCGTTGCAGCAGGTCATAAAGCCCGAGGATCTGCGGCCAGTCGGTGGCGTCCATGGTCGCCGCCTCGTCGTGGACCGCGGCGATCGCGGCCTGCACCTGATACGGCCCGACTAGCGCCTTCGGCAGCGTCTCGCTGATCAGCGCGACGCCCTCGGCGACGGCGTCGCGGTCCCAGGCGGTCCGGTCCTGCTCGTCCAGCGGCACCAACCGCCCGTCCGGGCCGACCCGCGCGGCCCGGCGGGCGTCGGTCAGCAGCATAAGCGCGAGCAGCCCGGCGACCTCGCCGTCGGCCGGCAGCAGCCGGCGGAGCCAGCGGGTGAGCCGGATCGCCTCGGCGGACAGCCGGGGCACGACGAGGTCCGGGCCAGCGGTGGCGGCGTAGCCCTCGTTGAAAATGAGGTAGAGCACGTGCAGCACGACGCGCAGGCGCGCGTCGCGCTCGGCAGGCTCGGGCATCGCGAACCGCGCGCCGCTGGCCTTAATGGCCTGCTTGGCGCGGGTGATGCGCTGCGCCATCGTGGCCTCGGGCACCAGGAAGGCCGCGGCGATCTGCGCTGTGGTCAGCCCGCCGACCGCGCGCAGCGTCAGCGCGATCTGGCTCGGCCCGGACAGCGACGGGTGGCAGCAGAGAAACAGCAGGCTGAGGCTGTCATCGGCGTCGGCAACACCCTCGTCCGGGGACTCGGCCTGCGGGAGCTCGCCGGCTGCGGCGAGCTCACGGCGCCGCCGGGCGTGCTCGCTGCGCATGTCGTCGATCAGGCGGCGGGAGGCGACCGTGATCAGCCAGCCGCGCGGGCTGGCGGGCATGCCCTCGCCCGGCCACTGCGCCACGGCCTGCAGCATCGCCTCCTGGGTGGCGTCCTCGCAGGCGTCGAACTGCCCGTACCTGCGCACCAGCACGCCGAGGACCTGCGGCGCCAGTTCCCGCAGCAGCTCCTCGAGATCCCGGCCGGTCACTGGGCAGCGGCGGACTCGTGCAGGACTGGCCACACTTCCACGGGATCGGTGTCGGCGAACGGCATGTCCGCCGCGATCTGCAGCGCCCGCTGCTCGTCCTCGCAGTCGAGCAGCCAGAAGCTCGCGAGATACTCCTTCGTCTCCAGGTACGGCCCGTCGGTGACGGCCGGGAGACCG
>DASYXX010000929.1:0-9132 GCA_035934395.1 Streptosporangiaceae bacterium | reverse complement strand
GCCAGCGGACGAGCGCGGGCTCGTGAACCCGGTCCACCGGGCCGCGCCCGTGCTCGCGCACCTGCCCGGCGGCGAACGCCGGGTCCGCCGCGAGGGCGGCCGCGATCGCCTCGGCGCGGGCCGGCACCTCGGTGGCCGGGCCCGGCGCGCCGGCCCAGACCTCCACCGCGGGGTCGTGCCCCAGGTGCTTCGGGCTGGAAAACCAGCGCATCCGGTCAGCTCGCGGCCGCGTCGACGGCGGGCAGACACGGGGAGGGCGGCAGGCACGCCAGGACCCGTTCCGGCGTGATCGGGAGGGTGGTCGGCCGCGTGCCGACCGCGTCGCGGATCGCGTTCGCGACCGCGGCCAGGGGCGGGCCGATGGGCGGCTCGCCGATGCCGCGCGCGCCGAACGGCCCCATGCCCTCGCCCGACTCGAGGACGATGACCTCGATGTCCGGGACGTCGGTGGCAGTCGGCACGAGGTACTGGAAGAAGCCCGCGGTCAGGTTGATGCCCTCGTCGAGCACGACCTCCTCCAGCAGCGCCATTCCCAGCCCCTGGACCACGGCCCCGCTGATCTGCCCCTCGACCGACAGCGGGTTGATGGCGCGCCCGACGTCGTGCGCGGCGATGTAGCGCAGCACCCTGACCTGCCCGGTGTCGAGGTCGACCTCCACGTCGCACAGGTGGGTCCCGAACGTGAAGTCGGGGAACACCCGGTCGGACCGCAGGTTCCTGGTCACCGGCACGCCCTTCGGCCCGAAGAACGTGCCGAGCGCCTCGGTGGGGACGTTGCGCCTGCGGCACAGGGCCAGCGCCTCGGGGACCGGCAGCCGCAGGCCGGGCCCGGTGACCGCGCCCGCGGAGAAGCGCAGCGACTCCACCGGCTCGCCGCGGTCGGCGGCCACCGCGCCGAGCACCTGGTCGCGCAGCGCGGCGGTCGCGTCGTGCACCGCATTGCCCGACATCAGCAGCTGCCGGGTGGCCGTGGTGGTCCCGGCCACCGGGTTGAGCGCCGAGTCGCCGAAGTGCACGACGATCTGGTCCACCGGCACGGCCAGCAGCTCGCTGGCGATCTGGGCCAGCGACGACGCCTGGCCGCCGCCGAGGTCCTGGACCCCGCACCGGACCCGGACGCTGCCGTCCGGCTCGAAGCCCACCCACGCGGCCGCGGCGTCGTTCAGCCATACCAGCCGGCCGTAGGACTGCAGGTTGCTGGCGATGGCACGGCCCGTCGCCCGGCGGGGGCCGGATCCCGCGGGCGGCGGGCCGGCCCGCTCGAGCACCGCGTCGATGGTCTGCGCCAGCAGCACCTCGGTCTCGATCACCTGGCCCACCGGCAGCACGTCGCCCTTGACCAGCGAGTTGCGCTTGCGGATCTCCCCGGGCGGCAGCCCGAGCCTGCGGGCCACCTCGTCGATCTGGGACTCGTAGCCGAGCACGACCTGCATGCCGCCGAAGCCGCGGAAGGCCGAGGTCGGCGGGTTGTTGGTGTACGCGCAGCGCGCCCGCAGCCGCACGTTCGGGGTCCGGTACGGCCCGCAGGCGTGCACCGCCGAGTAGAGCAGCACCAGGGCCGACAGGTAGGCGTACGCGCCCGAGTCGGCCGTGATCTCGATGTCCTGGCCGATGATCGTCCCGTCGCTGCGGGCGGCGGTCCGGTACCTCATCCGCATCGGGTGGCGCTTGGCGCGCGCCTGCAGCGACTCCTGCCGGCTCCACTCCATGCGCACCTCCCGGCCGGTGCGCCAGACCGCCAGCGCGAGATACGGCTCGACGGTCATGTCCTCCTTGCCGCCGAAGCCGCCGCCCACGTAGGGGGCGATCACCCGCACCCGCGCCTCGGGGATCCCGAGGATCCTGGCCACGTCCCGGTAGTGCTGCACGACCTGGGTGCTGACGCGGAGGTTGAGCACTCCCTCGTCGTCGAGCCAGCCCACCCCGGCCTCAGGCTCCAGGTAGGCGTGATCCACCGGCTGCGTCGCGTACGTCCCCTCGACCACGAGATCGGCGGATTCGAACGCCGCCCCGACGTCGCCGGCATCGATGTCCCAGCGGGCCAGCAGGTTGCCGTGCGGGTGCACCGGCGGCGCGCCGTCGGCCAAGGCCAGCTCGGGGTCGAACACCCCGGGCGCCTCCGCGTAGTCGACCTCGACCCGCTCGGACGCCTCGGTCAGCGCCTCCTCGGTCTCGGCGATGACCAGGGCCACCGGCTCGCCCTGAAACCGGACCCGGTCGGTCGCGAGGATCTCCATGTTGGCCTTGAGCGGCGCGACCTCGATCGTCTGCCCGGGCACGTCGACCCACACCTCGTTGTGCGGGACGTCCTCGCCGAACAGCACGGCGACGACGCCCGGCACCTTGACCGCCTCGGCCGCGTCGCGCCGGACGATCCGGGCCGACGGCACCGGCGAGCGGACCAGACCGGCCCTCAGCATGCTCTGATGCACCACGTCGCCGGCGTAGCGGGTCGTCCCGGCGATCTTCTCGGCCTGGTCGCGGCGAGGCAGCGGCTGGCGGACCACGCTCAGCTCGTCCGCCTTGGACCTCCGGACCTCCTGACTGCTCATTTAGTCCCGCCCACCCGCCTCTCTAGCCCCGCCCACCCGCCTCTTGATCCCCACCCTGCGCGCCCGCCCTGCCCTCCGTCTCGGCCAGCTCGTGCTGGGCCGCCTCGATCGCGGTGACGATCGGCCCGTACCCGGTGCAGCGGCAGATGTTGCCGTGCAGGGCCTCGCGGATCGCCTGCCGGTCCAGCGGCCTGCCCTCGGCCAGCAGGGCCGTGGCGCAGACCAGCATGCCCGGGGTGCAGAAGCCGCACTGCGCGGCGTGGCTGCGGTGGAACGCCCGCTGCAGCGGTCCGGGCGAGCCGTCCGGGCGCCCTAGCCCCGCGGCCGTGGTGACCTCGCATCCGTCGACCTGGGCGGCGAGCACGATGCAGCTGGCCACCGGGAGCCCGTCGACCAGCACCGCGCAGGCGCCGCACACGCCTTCTCCGCAGCCGTACTTCGGGTCGGTGACGCCGGCCTGCTCGCGCAGCCAGCGCAGCAGGCTGAGATGCCCCCCGGCGGTCGCGGTGCGGCGGCTGCCGTTCACGGTGATCGTGACCGTCTCGGGGCTCACTGCGCTTCCCCGCCCACGGTCCCCGCTTCCCCGCTGACGGTCACCTCGCTGCGGGCGCAGGCCTCCTCCAGGGCCTGGACGGCCAGCACCCGGGCCAGGTGCCTGCGGTACTCAGCGCTCGCGCCGGTGTCGGTGACCGGGCTGATGCCCTCGATCGGCCCGACCCGCGCGGCGATCTCATCGCGGGTCGCGCCGGTCAGCGCGGCCTCCACCGCCGCGAGCCGGACCGCGCGGTCCGCCACGCCGCCCAGGGCCAGCCGCGCCTCCACGATCACCTCACCCGCCCCCCCGCCCTCACCCGCCCCCCCGCCCTCGCCCGCGCTCCGCACCAGCGCCGCGGCCGACACCAGCGCGAAGTCGCCGCGGCGGCGGGACACCTCGCGGAAGCTCCAGCCCCACCCGGGGCCGAGGACCGGGACGCGGGCGGCCACCAGGAGCTCGTCCGGCTCCAGCTCGGTGGTGAAGACCGTTATGGCGAATTCTTCGGCTCGGACCTCGCGTTCCGCGCGGCCGTCGGTGAGCTCGTAGCTGGCGCCGAGGGCCGTCATGACCACCGGCAGCTCGGCGGCGGGATCGCTGTGCGCCAGCGAGCCGCCGAGCGTGCCGCGGTTGCGGATCCGCGCGCTGCCGATGTGCGCCGCGGCCGCGCCGAGCAGCGGCTGCGCGGCGCGCGCCACCTCGCTGGCGATCAGCTCCCGGTGAGTGACCAGCGCCCCGATGCTCAGGTAGCCGTCGCTCGCGGTGATCTCGCGGGCCTCGGCGACCCGCGAGATGTCCACCAGCACCTCGGGCGCGGCGAGGCCGACGTTGATCATCGGGAGCAGGCTCTGGCCGCCGGCGAGCACCCGGGCGCCCTCGCCGTGCCGGCGCAGCGCCGCGCAGGCGGCCGGCAGGTCATCGGCTCGCTCGTAGCGGAAGGCCCGGGTGTACAAGCGTCGGCTCGCCTCCTAGGGAGGTGGGGTGGTCCCCAGGGGCGGGGGGGCGGGCGAGGGCGGGGGGGCGGGCGAGGGCGGGGGGGCGGGCGAGGGCGGGGGGGCGGGCGGATGAATGGTCGGCGCCCAGTTCGGCTCCAGGCCGAGCACCTCGGCCGGGGTCTGGCTCGCCATCGTCTCCAGGTACGCGTAGGGAACCCCGAAGTCGAGCAGGGCGGCGAACAGCATCCGCAGGCCCTCCGGGTGCGGCGGCCCGGCATACTGCCCGAGGTCGGACCCGAAGACAAGGTGCTCTCCGCGCAGCTCGGTGATCCACTCCGCGAGCTCGGCCGGGTTCTGCTCCCAGAAGATGGGGGAGACGCAGGACGAGGCGACGTACTCCAGCGTCGCTCCCTTCGCGATCAGCTCGCGCTGCACGTCGAGGTCGAGCTTGCACAGCGACCAGTTGGCGTGGGTGACGATGAACCGGCTGACCCCGGCCGCGATCGCGGCGTCCTGCAGGGCCCGGATCTCGGCCAGGGACAGGTGCCCGGTGGCCAGCGCGACGTCGTTCTCTGCGACGATCTCGCAGATCGTGCGGGCCGCCGGGGTGAGCGTCGCGCCGTCCTCCTCGAACACGGTCACGCCCTCGCCGGGCAGCTGCTTCTTCGGCCGCCCGAACTGCGGGTAGTCGGCGATGCCGAAGAAGTCCGCGTGGTGCTTGGAGTGGTTCGAAGGCATCCAGACGACGCGGGCGCCGTAGTGGATGGCCGCCTGGGCCACGTAGGGGTTCAGGCCGCCGACCGAGCGGTTGAGTACCACCGCGCCGAAGGACTCGACCTGCGGGTACATGCGGTTCACGTAGTACGCGCGGCCGGTGGTGGAGGCGTCGTGGTCCTTGAGCACGAACCCGCGCATGCCCGCCGCGATCGCGTGCTCGGCCAGCGCGGCGTCGTCGATGTGCCGCTTGAACAGCGCGGGAGCCGTGTGCGCGTGCATGTCGATCGCGCCGCGGAGCAGAGCAAGATCTGGACGGTCCACCGGCGCGCCCTTCGGCAGGCTTATCGCGATGTAAAACACTCTTTCACGTCACGAAAAACGACGGTAACGTCTGCTGCAGTAGGGCGTCAAGGGCGGGCGGGCTGGGAAGGGCGAGACGGCTGAGCGGAGGTCGACAGCGTGCCTACACCGACCGCGCCTGACGCGGCTGGGCGAGCCGTCAGGCCAGGTGAGGAGCCACTGCACCAGGAGGCGGGGGCGGCCCGGCCCTCGCTGCAGGTGCTCGAGCGGGCGTTCGCGATCCTGGAGGCGTTCACCGAGTTCCGCCCCGAGTGGTCCACGAGCGACCTCGCCCGGTTCCTCGAGCTGCCGATCCCGACCGTGCACCGGCTGCTCGGCGCGCTCGCCCGGCTGGGTTATGTGACCCGGGACCCGCAGACCCGCCGGTTCCGCCTCGGCGGGGCCGCGATGCAGCTCGGCGAGCGCGCCCGCGCGGTCAGCGACCTGCGGGCCGTGGCCCTGCTGCCGCTGCGGCGGCTGTCCGAGGCGGCCGACGAGACCGCGGTGCTCACCGTGCTCAGCCCGGAGCGCGACCGCAGCGTGTGCCTGGAACGGGTCGAGACCAGCCAGCCGCTGCGCCTGTCCGTGCAGCCGGGAAGCCAGCTGCCGCTGCACGCGGGCGCGTCCCAGAAGGCCCTGCTGGCATTCATGCCCGAGCGCGAGGTCGACCGGCTGCTCGACCAGCCCCTGGAGCGGCTGTGCACCGCGACGATCACCGAGCCGCGGCAGCTGCGGCGCGACCTGGAGATGATCCGCGAGCGCGGCTGGGCCAGCAGCTACGAGGAGACCAACCTCGGGGTGTGGGGCATCGCCGTGCCGGTGATCTCCGAGGACGACGTGGTGTGCGCGGTGGGCATCGCCGGCCCGAGCGCCCGCCTCAGCGACGAGGGGTTCCGCCGCGACGTGCCCTCGGTCCAGCGCGCCGCCCTGGCCGTCGCGCGCTCGCTCGGCCTCGCCGTCCCTCCGGTCACGCTGCCCAGCGGCCGGGCTCCACTCCCCGCCCTCCCATCCCTATAAGGAGCCAGATACATGAACGTGCTCGCCGGCAAGGTGGCGATCGTGACCGGTGCGGCCAAGGGGATCGGCGCGGTGGTCGCCGAGTACCTGGCCCGCGACGGCGCCCACGTCGTGCTCGTCGGGCGGGACGAGCGCGCGCTGACCGCGCACGCGCGTCATCTCGATGAGACATACCCGGAACGTGAGAGCGTGGCCGTGGCCTGTGACGTGACCGACGAGGCCGGGGTGCGCGCGATGACACAGCAGGCAGTGGCCCGCTTCGGCGGCCTGGACATCCTGGTCAACACCGCGGGCGTCACCGGGCCGATCGAGACGGCTGCCCAGGACTACGGCGTCGCCGCGTTCCGTGACGTGCTCGACGTCAACGTGGTCGGCACGTTCCTGCCGTGCAAGTACGCGATCCCGCACCTGATCGCCCGCGGCGGCGGCAGAATCGTGAATGTTGCCGGCACATCTGGCCTGCGCGGGTACCCAAATCGCGTCGGATACTCGTCTTCCAAGTGGGCCGTGCGCGGCCTGACCCGAACCCTAGCCCTCGAGCTCGGCCCGCACGAGATCACCGTCAACGACGTCTGCCCCAACGTCACCAAGGGCGGCCGCATGGACCGGATCGTGGCCGAGAAGGCGCGCCGGCTCGGGAAGACCGAGACCGAGGTCTACTCCGAGTACACGGCCAGCACCGCCCTGGGCCGCTTCGTCGAGGAGGCCGACGTGGCGGACGCCATCAGCTTCCTGGTCTCGCCCGCGGCCAGGAACATCACCGGCCACGACGTCCCGGTCGACGCGGGGTGGGATGTGTGACGTCGTAACTTACCGTTTGCCCCTGACCTGGCAGGAGACGGACATGCCATTCATAGAGATCAAGCTGTTCGAGAGCAGAGTAGAAGACGACGAGGTGGCGGCGCGGATCGTGCGCGCGGTCACCGACGGGCTGTGCTCGGTGATCGGCGAGGCGGCGCGCGAGCAGACCTGGGTCGTGGTCGAGGGCGTCTCGCCCAAGCGGTGGGGCTTCGGCGGTGAGGTCGCGCCATGAGCGAGCCGGAGGGGCGGGCGGCCCGGAGGCGTGCGGGGAGCGAGCCATGACCGGGCCGGGGGGGTCCGCGCACCTGCCGGTGCTGACGACCGGCCTGGGCCTCGGCGGGATCGAGGTCGCGGGCGCCGCGGGCGTATGGTTCCGGCTGGCCGACGGCCGGCGCGTGATCGACGCGAGTAACACCGCGGCGCCGCTCGGGCACTGCCATCCCGATCTCGTGGCCGCCGTGCGCGGCGCGTCGGGCAGCCCCGCGCTCAACGAGGGATGGGTCTGGCCTGGCCGCCAGGAGGCGGCCGACGACCTGCTCGAGCACGCGTTCCGCGGCGAGGAGGACTGGGTCGGCGCGGTACGCTTCTTCACCAGCGCCAGCGAGGCCAACGACCAGGCGCTCAGCCTGGCCCAGGCGCTCACAGGGCGCGCCCCTCTGGTGACGCGGGAGCGGGCCTACCACGGGATGGTGGGGCTGTCCCGCGAAATGACCGTGCAGCCGCAGTGGCACGGCGGGCTCTCCTCGGTCCACGGCGGCTGGCGCCCCGCGCCCCGGCTGGCGGAGGTGCGCCAGCTGCCCGCGCCCCGCTGCGGCGTGTTCTCCCCGTGCACGGCCGACGGCCACTGCCGCTGCCTGCCGGGTGACCTGGCGTACGAGCTGGTCGGCGCCGCCGCCGTGATCATCGACTACAGCCAGGGCGGTATCTACCCGGCGCCCGCCTACCAGGACCAGATCGCCCGCGCGGCCCGCGAGGCCGACGTGCTGTGGATCGCCGACGAGGTGGTCACCGGGCTCGGGCGGCAGGGCCGCTGGATGACGTTCCAGCGCGGGGAATCCCGGCCTGACATCGTGACCCTCGGCAAGGGCCTGGCCGGCGGCGTCGCGCCCGCCGGCGCCGTGGTCCTGTCGCGGCGCGTGGCGGGGATGCTGGCCGGCCAGCTCTGGCAGACCTACAGCACGTTCCGCGGCCATCCGCTGACGGTCGCGGCGATCAGCGCCACCGTGCGCCGCATCGGGCGCGATGGCCTGGTGGAGCGCGCGGCCTCGCTCGACCCGATGCTGCGGGCGCGGCTGTCCGAGATCGCCGCCGCCCACCCCTGCGTGCTGCGGGTGGACGGGCTCGGCCTGCACTGGACGCTGGAGCTGCGCGGCGGCGACTGGCGCGACTGGCACGCCGACAGCAGCGAGCCGACCCCGGCCGACCGCATCGTCGCGACCGCCCTCGACGCCGGCGTGCTGATCGCCACCAGCGCCGAGGAGACCTCGCTGTTCATCGCCCCGCCGCTGATCGTCAGCGACGAGGAGCTGGACACGATCCTCGAGGTGCTCGACCGCTCCCTGTCGGTGGCCGACGGGGTGTTGCGGGAGAAGGCCGGGTCCTGATCGACCCGTGCCCGTGCAGGCCTTCGACTACGCCGCCGGGCTGATCCGCGGCCGGGCCCGCCGCCTGACCCGTGCCGTTACACGTGTTACATATTGACTCACCTGGGGCGCCGCTGTAACGTCTCGCACACCCGGCGAGAGGGGCGGCAGATGACGACCTTTGAGTGGAAGGGCACGCACGAGGGGCAGCTCCGCCGGGCGCTGCGGGTCCGGCACCTGGTCATGCTCTCGGTCGGCGGCACGATCGCCGCCGAGACCGCGCAGACGGCGCAGGCCGTGCCGACCGAGCCGCTGGCCGAGTAGGAGCCGCCGTGTGGACAGCGCGAAGATCATCGAGCTCGACGCCAGGTACCTGGCGTCGGTGATGAAGGTGCGGTTCTTCCCGCTCGTGATCGCGAGCGCGGACGGCTGCCGGATCACCGACACCAGCGGGGTGACCCGGCTGGACTTCACCGCGGGCTGGGCGGTGGCGAACCTGGGCTACAGCAACCCCCGGGTGCGCGAGGCGGTCGCGGCACAGTTCGCGCAGACCTCGTTCGGGACCCTGACCGCGATGCTGAACGAGCCCAGCGCCCGGCTCGGCGAGCGGCTGGCCGCCTTGCTCCCCGGCGACTTCGAGAAGAAGGTCTGGTACG
>DASYXX010000923.1:0-6227 GCA_035934395.1 Streptosporangiaceae bacterium | reverse complement strand
TCACCGCGGCCATGACGGCCGCCGCGGGCGACAGGGCCCCGTCGGCCGCCTCTGCCGCGTCGGCCGGCCTGGGCGAGGCCGGCGGGACGTCGACGCCGGATGCCGCCGGGTTGAGCGCCGAGCAGCTGGCCATGATCGGCGCGTGGGAGCGGGACGCCGGCCTGCTGCTCGCCGAGCGCGCGCAGCGCCGCGGCGAAGACGCCGTTACCGTCGGGCTGCCGCGGCGGCTTCCCGTGTCCTGGATGGTGACCGTGGCCAGGGACCCCGCCGAGCTGGCGCAGCAGGTCCGGCGGCCGATGCCGCGCCCGCCGGCGCCGCAGGCCCAGCGCGGCACGGAGTTCCACCGCTGGCTGGAGCAGCGGTTCGGGCCGCAGCGGCTGATCGACCCCGGTGACCTGCTCGGCGCGGCCGACTCGGACGCGGAGACGGACGACGATGAGGTCCTGGCCGAGCTCAGGGACCGGTTCGAGGCCGGCGAGTGGGCCGACCGGTGGCCGCTCGAGGTCGAGGTGCCGTTCGAGACCCTGATCGGCGACCGGCTGGTCCGGGGGCGGATCGACGCGGTCTTCGCCGACGCGCCCGACGGCCGGTTCGACGTCGTGGACTGGAAGACAGGCCGGCGCCCCGCCTCCCCGGAGGATGAGCGCGCCGTCGCCGTGCAGCTGGCCGCCTACCGGCTGGCCTGGGCCACCCTGGCCGGCGTGCCGGTCACCGACGTGAGGGCGGCGTTCTACTACGTGCGCGACGACGTCACCGTGCGGCCCGCCGACCTGCTCGACGAGACGGGCCTGGCCGAGTTCATCGAGAGCATCCCGCCGGGCTAGCGCCCGGGCCTCGCCCACTCGCCTCCCGCGCGGGCTGCGGAGTGTGGTCGATGGCCCATCGACCACACTCTATCTATGGGGGACGATGGCCCATCGACCACACGGCCCAGCCGCGCGGGAGACGGCGAATGCCGCAGTTAGGGCGGCCGCCGGGCCCTGTGGCGGGCGGCTCCGCCACGGCTGGCCAGGGACCATGGCGATGGTCGGCGGGGCGCAACAGGCCAGCGACGGAGGGGTGTGAACTGTTCGGCGTTTCGTGAGCAATCGTGATCGAACGTGTGTTTTACTTAGCGTGTGAAGTTGGCTGAGTGGGCGCGGGTGAACGGTGTGCATCCGCAGACCGCGTATCGGTGGTTCCGGGAGGACCGGATGCCGGTGCCAGCTCGGCGTCTGGAGTCGGGCACGATCTGGGTGGATGCTCCGGCGGTTGAGGCCACGGGCCGGACGGTGGTGTATGCGCGGGTGTCCTCGCACGATCAGCGGGCTGATCTGGACCGTCAGGTCGCGCGGCTGACGCAGTGGGCCACCTCGGCCGGGCATGCCATCGACGAGGTGGTGTGCGAGGTCGGGTCCGGGCTGAACGGGAAGCGCCCGAAGTTGCGGCGCATCCTGTCGGACCCTTCGGCGGCGGTGGTGGTCGTGGAGCATCGGGACCGGCTGGTGCGGTTCGGGGTCGAGCATCTCGAAGCCGCCCTGTCGGCGCACGGTCGCAAGGTTGCGGTGGCTGATCCGGGTGAGACGACCGGCGATCTGGTGCGGGACATGATCGAGGTCCTCACCTCGATGTGCGCCCGGCTGTATGGGCGACGCGGGGCGCGGAACCGGGCGATGCGGGCGATCACCGCGACCAGGCAGGAGCCGGGGAACGATGGCTAGGTTCGAGATCCCCGATGGGTGGGTCGCGCAGGCGTACAAGTTCGCGCTGGACCCGGCCCCGGCCCAGCAGCGGGCGCTGGCCTCGCACGCTGGCGGGGCGCGGTTCGCGCACAACCATATGCTCGCGCTGGTCAAGGCCACCATGGATCAACGCTCGGCTGAGCGGTCCTACGGCATCGCCGATGTGGACCTGACCCCGCGTCTGGGGTGGTCGCTTGCTGCGTTGCGGAGGATGTGGAACCAGCGGAAGGACGAGTATGCGCCGTGGTGGCGTGAGAACTCCAAGGAGGCGTACAACACCGGCCTCGATGGGCTCGCCCGAGGCCTCGGCAACTGGTCGAAGTCCCGCCGGGGTGAGCGCGCTGGCGCGCCGGTCGGGTTCCCGCGCTTCAAGACCGCCCGTGCCCGTCGTTCGATCCGGTTCACCACCGGCACTATCCGCGTCGAGCCTGACCGCCACCACGTGACCCTGCCGCGCGTGGGCACGGTCAAGACACACGAGTCCACCCGGAAACTGGCACGCAGGATGGAGGCAGGGACCGCGAGGGTGCTGTCCGCCACCCTCATGCAGGACTCCTCCGGCCGCTGGCATGTGGCATTGCAGAGCATCGTGCAGGCCAAACGGCGTCCGCCACACGCACGCCGGTCACCGCAGCCGGTGGTGGGTGTCGACGTGGGCGTGAAGGCCGACAGCCTGCTGGTGGTCGCCACCCCCGACGGCACCCAGGTCGCGCGGATACCCGCGCCGAAGTCGCTCACCGCCGCGCAGGCCCGGCTGCGGGCGTTGCAGCGCAAGGCCGCCCGCCAGCACGGCCCCTACGACCGGGCCACAAGGTCGAAACGAGACCCGTCGAACAGGTGGCGGCGGACCCAAGCCCGGATCGGCAAGACCCACGCCCACGCTGCCAGCGTGCGCAGGGACGTGTTGCACAAGGCCACCACCGCACTCGCGCAGCAGTACCAGATCATAACGGCGGAGACACTCAACGCCTCGGGCATGCGCACCTCTGGCGGCGCCCGCAAGCGGGGCCTGAACCGTGCCCTCGCCGACGCCGCCCTTGCCGAGATCCGTCGGATGCTGGCCTACAAGGCCCACTGGTACGGCTCTACGCTCGTGGAGGCCGACAGGTACTACCCCTCATCGAAGACGTGCTCGGCGTGTGGTGGGCGAAAGCCAAACCTGACCCTCGCCGATCGCGTCTACGTGTGTGAACACTGCGGCCTGATGATCGACCGCGATCTGAACGCCGCGATCAACCTCGCCCGCCTCGGCGACACCCGAAACTCGGGTGAAACGAGGACCGGTACCGGGAGTAGACCGGCCGCCCGCCACCGGGTGGGAGACGGACGTGGAGCCACGCACAAGACCCGCCCCGCGGCAGCAGGGAAGGCAGCAGGCTGTGAAGCGTCAACCCGGCACGACACCACCACTGGTGCCGGTCAGACCGGGACTGCCCCGCCTGAAGGCGAGGCTGCCTGATGGAACCGAGCACACTCACGTTTGCTCAACAGAAGGCAACGGTGGATAGTCTCGGGTGGGCCGGGCTGAGCGGCCGGGCGGCGCTTGATCGGAGGTACGCCATTGCCCGAGAGACGGGTAGCCATGAGCGACGGGCTGGCTGAGCGCGTAGTGCGCCGCGCGGTCGCCGCGCTGGCCAATTCCTACGCCACGGCGCCGGCCCGCGCCACGGCGGCCAAGGAGATGCTGGTCCACACGCTGGAGGGCAACTCTCAGGCGGCCGACGCGGCCGACGGCTACGCCGCGGCGGCCGCGCTCGCGGCGCTGGCCCACGCCGTCGAGGCCGAGGCAGGACACGGGCTGGGCTGGCTCTCGGTCGCGGCGCTCGAGGAATGGGACATCCGCCATCCGGAGAGCCCCATCTGACGCTGGCCGGCCGGCGGCGCGGCGGGCCGCACCTCCCGGTCAGGTGCCGAGGTAGCGCTCCAGGTCCTCGACCTTGGAGTCCAGCGCGCCGGTCACGCCGGGGCGCACGTCAGCCTTGAGCGTCAGGCTAACCCGGGGTGCCTTCGCCGCGACCGCGTCCACGGCCCGCCTGACGACGTCCATGACCTCGTCCCAGTCGCCCTCGACCGTGGTGAACATGGCGTCGGTGCGGTTCGGCAGGCCGCTGTCGCGGACCACCCGCACCGCGTCGGCCACATACTCCGCGACCGCCTCGCCCACCCCGAGCGGGGTAACCGAGAACGCGACGAGCATCTCGCACTCCTCTCAGTCAATGCCGGGCGCGATCGCCGACTCGAAGCCGCGGAGCACCTCGTGGTCTCCGGACACCGAAGGCGGCGACAACGGCGGGCGGTGCCACAGCCAGCAGTCGAGGTCAGCGGCGGCGCCGGCCACCTCAGCGGCGGCCGCCGACCCGGGGTCGGGGTCCTCGGCGTGGATGTCGGGCTCGTCGTAGGTGACCCCGTCCGGGTCGGTGCCGGTGAACCGGCCCAGCGTGACGAACCACGAATCGCCGGTGTCCGTGGCCCGCAGCCGCACGGTCTTCGGGCGGTCGGGCGTGAACGTCCCCCACGCGGGCAGCGCGCCGTACATGACCCGCAGCGCCTCGTCGACGCCGTCGGCGCAGAGGTCCGGGTTCAGCGCGGTCCGGTCGCTCGCGGTCAGCTCGGCGTCGATCCGGTGGATCAGCGCCTCGTGGGCCTGGCGGCGGCGGATGAACCCGACCGTCTTGTCGTCCGACCAGGTCCAGGCGGGGAACTCCGGTGCCGCCCCGGCGAGGGCCTCCGCCAGGTCGCCGCTCGTCCGGTCGTAGAACGCCAGCAGCGCGGCCCGGCCGGCCGGGCGCGGCGGCTTGAGTTCCTCCGCCTGCTCGCGGGACAGGTTCTCGCGCACGACCGTGCCCCAGAACCACTGCACCTCCGCGAGGTGCCACAGCAGGTCGTCGGCGTTCCAGTCCGGGCACGACGGAACCCGGGCGTCGGACGGCGCCTCCCGGATGGCCTCCGCGAAGCGCCCGGAGTCCCGGGCCAGGTGCGCGACGTAGTCCAGATCCGGTTTCACCCGATGCAGGCTACTCCGCAGCCGCCAGGGCCGTGATCGCGACGGCCACGTCGGCGCTCACCGCGCGTCCGGCCCGGCCGGGCCGGCGCACTAGAGTTCCGGGTGAGGACCCAGCGAGCCTGGCCGCGACCGGCGAGCTCCGCGGGCGCCGCGCAAGAGGAGGATCATGGACGTCCGCGGTGACATCGACCAGATCGCACCCGGCTTTCTCGCCGTCCCCCGGCCGGGGCCGGTGATCACCGGGATCTCCG
Source organism: Streptosporangiaceae bacterium (assembly GCA_035934395.1). Lineage (GTDB taxonomy): Bacteria > Actinomycetota > Actinomycetes > Streptosporangiales > Streptosporangiaceae > JASHPR01. The sequence continues at coordinate 1,251 of DASYXX010000923.1, read as the reverse complement.
CCGGCGTCGCCGGGTCGGCGGCGTCGTGAGCGCCGGGCCTGGTGAGCTGAGCGAGGTTCCCGAGCTGCGCGCTCTCGCGCTGTCCCGGGCCGAGGTGGACCGGGCGACGGCCCGCCGCGCCGACACCGAGTGGCTGGCGAAAGCCTGGGCCGACCCCGCGACGCGAGTGGTCGTCATCGAGGACGGGCGGGCCCTGATCCGGTCCGGCCACGGCACCGAGGAGCTGGTCTTCGTGTCGCCGGAGGAGGCGCCGGAGGGCGTCAGGTTCCTGCTGGGCGTCGCGGCTGACGACACGGTCTATTTCGGGGTGGCCGGGCCGCTGCCGCAGGCCGCGGCCGGGGCGGCGCCATCGCCCGGCGCCCGGCCTGTCAGCCTGCGAGAGGCGGGGCCGCAGCTGTCGGACCGCGACGTCGGGCTGATGGTCCACGCGGTGGGGATCGCCAACTGGCACGCGGTCCACACGCACTGCCCGCGGTGCGGCGCGGTGACCGTTCCGGAGCAGGCCGGCCATTCCCGCCGCTGCCCGGTCGACGGGAGCGAGCACTTCCCGCGGCTCGACCCGGCGGTGATCATGCTGGTGACCGATCCCGACGACCGGTGCCTGCTGGCCAGGAACGCGCTGTGGCCCGAGCGCAGGGTCTCGATCCTGGCCGGGTTCGTCGAGCCAGGGGAGTCGGCCGAGCAGGCGGTCGCGCGCGAGGTGCTCGAGGAGACCGGGATCTCCGTGGTCAGCGCCCGCTATGTCGGCAGCCAGCCCTGGCCGATGCCGCACAGCCTGATGCTCGGCTTCCGCGCCCGCGCCACCGGCAGCCTCGACATCGTGGTCGACTCCGCGGAGATCGCCGAGGCCCGCTGGTTCAGCCGGGACGAGCTGCGGGCCAGCGTCGACAGCGGCGAGATCAAGCTGCCGCCGCCGGTCTCCATCGCGCACCGCATCATCGAGTCCTGGTACGGCGGCGACCTGAGCGGTGCCTGGTGAGGCACCGCTCAGGCCAGCGACCTGGGCGGTGCTGGGGGAAGGCACCGCCCAGGTCGGATCCGCGCTGCCCAGCGGCCTGGCCGTCGGCTCAGCAGCGTCCCCTCTCGGCGGCCGCGACCGAGCAGGTGGCTGAGCGCACCCGGACCTGGCCGGCGCGGGTCAGGTCGAACGTGACGGCCGGGCCGTCGCTGGTAACGCCGCGGCCGAACGTGGCGACCAGCTCGGCCAGGTAGGTCCCGGCGCGCAGCCGCTGGCCGCCGACCCGCAGGTTC
>DASYXX010000916.1:0-2411 GCA_035934395.1 Streptosporangiaceae bacterium | reverse complement strand
GCCAGCACGTCATAGCAGTGCAGCCCGGGCAGGCGGCGCAGGTTCAGCCGCGCGCACAGGTCGTCGAGCGCGCCGTAGCTGCCGCAGTCCGCGTAGCCGAGCGCCACCCGCAGCCCGCGTGCCTGCAGGTCCCGGGCCAGGCGCTCGGCCGCGGGGGCGATCCGCTCCGGGTGGTTGTGCAGCAGTGACGGGAGGCTGTGCAGCTCGACCGGCCAGCCGCGGCGCGCGCTGATCTCGCGGACGTGGCCGCCCAGCGCGCCGCACGCGATGACCGCGACGGCGGTGGAGGCATCTTCACGCCGGGAACCGCAGCTGCTCGACGAACGCGTCGTTGAAGTCGCTGCGGTCGGAGAGCTCGACATACCTCACCTCCTCCTGCAGCGCCAGCGCCCCGGCGCGCTCCCGCACCGAGAGCAGGGCCATCTTGGCTCCCTCACCGGCCACGTTGCCCGCGCTGACGACCCTAAGCACGGGCAGCCTGGGGACCAGGCCGAGCCGGATCGCGTTGGCCGGCGACAGGTAGCTGCCGAACGACCCGGCCAGCAGCACCTGCTGGACGTCGCCGGGCGCCAGCCCGGCCTCCTGCAGCAGGACGTTCCAGCCGGTCGCGATCGCGGCCTTGGCGAACTGAAGCTCGCGGATGTCCCGCTGGGAGAGGTAGATCGACCGGGCCACGTCGCCAGGCTCGCCGAGCCAGTGCAACACGAACACCCGCTCGGCGCCCAGCGTGGTCAGCCGCCCGGCCAGGCCGGGCGCGAGCGCCTTGGCGTCCTCCTCGGGCACGAACCGGCCCGAGCGGTCGAGCAGCCCGACGGCGACCAGGCTGGCCACCGCGTCCACCAGACCGGAGCCGCACAGCCCGGCTGGCGCGGCGTCCCCGATGACCCGCAGGTCTAGGCCGTCCGGGGTTATCGACACGACCTCTATCGCGCCGTCGGCGGCGCGCATCCCGCACCGGATCGCCGCGCCCTCGAACGCCGGGCCGGCCGGGGCCGCGGTGGCCAGCAGCCAGTCCCGGTTGCCGAGCACGATCTCGCAGTTCGTGCCGATGTCCACGAACAGCCGGGTGCGCGAGTCCCGGTCCATGCCCGAGGCGAGCAGCCCCGCGGTGATGTCGCCGCCCACGTACGCGCCGAACGCCGGGAACACGAAAGCCCGGGCGCGCGGGTGCGCGGGCAGGTCCAGGTCCGCGGCGCGCACCTCCGGCAGCTGGCGCGCGGCCATGATGAACGGCGCCACGCCCAGCGGCTCGGGGTCGATGCCGAGCGCGATGTGCGTCATGGTCGCGTTGCCGGCCAGCGCCACCTCGCAGACCTCGCGCGGCTCCACCCCCGCCTGCGCGCAGACGTCCGCGGTCAGCTCGGCCAGCGTCTCGCGTGCCAGCCGGGCCAGGGTGCCGATCGCGCCCGGCTCCATCATGATCGCGCTGATCCGCGTGATCACGTCTGCCCCGAACGGCTGCTGCTTGTTCAGCATGGACGCCACGGCCAGCGGCGTGCCGGTCGACAGGTCGAGCAGCGTGGCCACCACGGTGGTCGTGCCGAGGTCGAACGCGATGCCGTACAGCCGCGCGGTGGTGTCGCCGGGCTGCACGTCGATCAGCACGTCGTCCACGATCACCGCCGTCACCCGGTAGTCGGCCGCGCGCAGCACCGAGCCGATGGACCGCAGGACGCCGAGATCGACCCGCAGCTCCAGGTCGTCGAGGGCCGCCAGGACCCGCTCCAGGTCGGTCCGCTGGTCGGACAGGGACGGCTCGTCGAGCTCGAGGTAGCGCTTCTGCGCCGCCGGGCGCAGGATGACCTGACGGCCGACCCCGACCGTGGCCGCCTTCGGCCTCGTGACCAGCGGCGGGACCTCGATCTGCAGGTCGCGGGCGGCCTGCGCCCGGCAGGCCAGCCGCCAGCCGGCCCGCAGCTCGTCCGGCGAGAACGCCCGGGCGTCCAGCGGCGAGGCCGGCACGCTCCCGTCGGCGACCCTGATCTTGCATTTCTTGCAGGTGCCATGCCCACCGCAGGTCGAGTCGATCGCGATGCCGTTCCAGCTCGCCGCGTCGAACAGGGTCACGCCGGGCGGTACCCGCACCCGGGTCCCGCTGGGCTGGAAGACAAGATCGACTCGGGCGGAGCCGGCGGCGTGCGTGCCCGGCGGGACGGATGAGGCGGGCGGGGCGGCCGCTGCCGGTGCTTCCGCTGACGAAAGTACCTTCGGGTTCGCTACAGCGTGCCCATCGGTACTTTCGTGGTTCCGGACGACCGCCTCGCGTGGCGTCATGTCGCGGCCTGGGCTTCCGCCTGCTGGGCGGCCCGGTGCGCGGCGATCCAGCTGGCGCCCCAGGGGTCCTTGTTCGTGAGCAGGTCGGCGGCCTTGACGGCCCGGACCAGCTGCGGCGAGCGGGCGTCCATGATCGC
>DASYXX010000901.1:0-4859 GCA_035934395.1 Streptosporangiaceae bacterium | reverse complement strand
CAGCGCGGCCATGCCGGCCGCGCTGGGCGCGCAGGGCAGCTTCGTCGGCGTGAACAACACGGTCAGCCAGAGCGTCCCGCATCTTCACGTGCACGTCGTCCCGCGGACCAGGGGCGACGGCCTGCGGGGCTTCTTCTGGCCACGCACCAGGTACGCGGATGACGACGAAGCGGCCGACTATGCCCGCCGCCTGCGGAAGGTGCTGTGTTAGCCCGGGGGTAACCGCCGGACCCCCAGACCGGGGGGCTGTGCTTGCCCCCGGGGCTCCGCCCCGGACTCCTGTCATCTGCTCGGGCCGGCAAGCCGACCCTCGCATCTGGCACGGCCTTCGGCGGGCCCCCCCTGCCGTCTGCTTGGGCCAGCCTTCGGCCGGCCCTCGCATCCGGCATACGCCGGTGATCGCCTCACGGTGCTGCCCGTCGTTGCCGCATCCGCTGCCGTCTGCTCGGGCCAGCCATCGGCCGGCCCTGGGAGCCGGCATGTAACCGGCCTATCGCGGTCACCAGCAGGCAGACCGCGGTCGCGACCTCTGTCAGCCCGCCGAGCACGTCGCCGGTGATCCCGCCCAGGCGGCGCACGGCCAGAGCGGTCAGCGCGAGGGAGGCGGCCAGGCCGGCGACCAGGGCGATGCCGAAGATCAGCCCGGCCGCGGCAGCCGCGGCAAGGGCGGCCGCCGTGAGCACGGCGGCGACCGCAGGGCGTATCGTCCCAGCCACAAGCGCGCCCAGGACCGCGCCGGGGGCGGCCGGCACGCCGCGGCGGCAGGCCCAGGTCAACGCCAGCCTGCCGGTCACGACCGCGGTGATCACCGCGGGCACGCCCCGGCCGAGCGCCTGGGCCTGGGCCAGCGCGGCCACCTGCACGGCCAGCGTGAGCACGATCGCGACCACCCCGAACGGCCCGATGTCGGAGCGCTGCATGATCTCCAGCGCCCGGGCTGCGGGCTGACGGCTGCCAAGGCCGTCGACCAGGTCGGCGAGCCCGTCCAGGTGCAGGCCCCTGGTGAGCAGGGCGAGCGCGGTCACGGCGAGCACGGCAGCGACCAGCGGGCCGGTACGGCCCCACCGCGCCGCCAGCCCCAGCACTCCGGCCGCTGCCGCCCCGAGCAGCAGGCCGACCGCTGGCGCCCAGGTCATGGCCGCACCGGCGGTCTGCCGCGACGGTTCGGGCTCGGCCGCGCTGGTTCCGTTAAGGGGAATCGCGGTCAGCAACGTGACCGCGAGCCGGAGTCCGCCGCGTGGCATGGCACCCCAGAGTAGGCCCCGGCGGGTACGTTCACCTCGGGAACAACGCGGAGGCCCTTTGCCAGAACGCCCGTATGTGCTGCTGTCAGTCGCTACGTCGATCGACGGCTGCCTGGACGACGCCAGCGACACGCGGCTCATCCTGTCCAACGAGGCGGACCTCGACCGGGTCGACGAGGTGCGCTCAGGCAGCGACGCGATCATGGTCGGGGCGGGCACCATCCGCCGCGACAATCCCGCGCTGCTCGTGCGCTCGCAGGCGCGCCGCGACGGGCGGGCCGCCCGCGGGCTCCCGCCGAGCCCGGCCCGGGTCACGCTCACCGGCACCGGCGAGATCGACCCGGCGGCGCGGTTCTTCACCGCGGGCGACGGCGTCCGGCTGGTCTACGCTCCGGGCGCGGCCGCAGGCCGGGTCCGGGAGCGGCTGGGCGGCACGGCCGCCGAGGTCGTGGGGGCCGGTGACCCGCTCGACCTGGAGGTGGTCCTCGCCGACCTGGCCGCCCGTGGGGTGCGCCGGCTGATGGTCGAGGGCGGCGGCACCGTGCACGCGCAGTTCCTGGCCGCCGGGCTGGCCGACGAGCTGCACCTGGCGATAGCGCCGATCTTCGTCGGCGACCCGGCCGCTCCGCGCATCACGGGAGCCCCCGGCGCCCCGCGCCACCGCATGCACCTGGCAGAGGTGCGCATGATCGGCGACGTGGTGCTGCTGCGCTACCTCCCCGGCCCTCCGCGCGCCGTTCTGCCGAGCGCGAACGTCCATTCAGATCGCGGAGCGGGGTTTGCTCCGCGGCGGGGGGTTGAAGAGGGGTCGTCCCCCTAGGGCAAACGCTGCCCAAAATTGGGCATATCATGGCGTCCATGGCCGAATGGTGGTCGATCGAGGTGTTCCACAGCGAGTTCCAGGCGGCGTCGCGGTGGAAGGATGCGTACAGCTCGTCGCTGATCGAGTCGGCCATCTCCCACGGGGCCATCGAGTGGTCCTGGATCGAGCATCCCAGTGGCGTGGTCTTCGAGGTCTGCTTCCCCGACGACGCCCAGTGGGAGGCGTTCCGCCAGCTCCCGGCCACTGCGGCCGCTCTCGACGCGGTTCCCGACCGGATCAACGGCCTGCTCATCTACCGGGGCCGCGGCGGCGGGGCGAGCGCGCGGACGCCGCGACGGCCGCGGCCGACGGCCGGCGCCGGCGCGATCGAGCTCCCGGAGCCCGAGGGCGAGCGGATACTCGACCTGACCGCCGCGGCGCCATCACGTCCATTCGGGGATCTATGCCGCACCATGTGAGCGGTTGTCACCCGGACAGGGCAGGATGGGGGCATGAGGGATACCAGATTTGCCGCCGAGGGAATGCGCAGCGCCATCGAGCGGAGCGGCTATTACCCCGGCTTGGTCTCTGACGCGGTCTCGGCCGCTCTCGGATCCGAGCCGGTCGTGTCGTACGTCGTGCACCATGACGCGCTGTTCGATCCCGGCATGGAGGTGCGGCGTCACATGACCGTCCTGGCGCTCACCCCGACCCGCCTCGTCTTCTCCCATACCGACGAGAGCCCCGCCGACGCCGCGGACTCCGATTCCCGGCCGCAGGCCGAGACCAGCACGGAGGCCGTGCGGTTCTCCCAGATAACGTCGGTCGCCGTGACCCGGGTGATACCGGATCCCGCCTCGTACGTTCCGGGCGCCACCATGCCCAGCGAGGTGGTCCTGACGGTCGGCTGGAACGTGCTCGCCCACATCGAGCTCGAGCCCGCGCACTGCGGCGATGAGAGCTGCGAGGCTGATCACGGCTACACCGGGACCGTGACCGCCGACGACCTGACCATGCGCGTCAGCGAGGCCGCGGACGGGGAAGACGCGGTGCGGCAGGTGCTCGCGTTCGCCCAGGCGCTCTCCGAGGCCACCAGCCGCGCCTGATGAGGAGTCCATGACACACGAAGGGCCGCCAGCCGCCGTGACGGACCTGCCGGCGTCGCTGCCATCGCTGCCGCGCTACGGCGAGAGCACTCTGGCCGACCTGGCCTGCTCGGTGCTCGCCTCGCTGGGAGTTGCGGCGGAGCCCAACCCGCTGCAGCTGCAGCTGGCCGACCGGGCGTGCCTGCTGATGGTGGACGGCCTGGGCTGGGAGCTGCTGCGCGAGCATCCGGCCGCCGCGCCGTTCCTCTCGGAGCTGGCCGTGACCGCCCGGCCGCTGGCCGCGGGATTCCCGGCCACCACCGCCACGGGCCTGGCGTCCCTGGGCACCGGGCGGCCGCCCGGGCAGCATGGCATGCTCGGGTACCAGGTGGCTGTGCCCGGCGAGGGCAGGCTGCTCAACGCGCTGCGCTGGGACAACCGGGTCGATCCCCTCGTCTGGCAGCCCGGATCCACCATCTTCGAGCGCGCGGCCGCCGCAGGGATCAGCGCGTTCCGCGTGGCCCACTCCGCGCTCGGGCGGACCGGGCTGTCGACCGCGACCATGCGCGGAGGGGAGGTCCTCGGCGCCGACACGTTCGGGGCGCTGGTCGGGGAGGCCGCGGCCGCGCTCCGGCGCTCGGACCGGGTCCTGGCGATGGTGTACCACGGCGAGCTCGACGCCACCGGGCACGTGTTCGGGTCGGCGTCTGACGCCTGGCGGTATCACCTGGGGCACGTCGACAAGCTCGCCGAGCAGCTGGCCGGGGCGCTGCCGCCGGGTACCGCGCTGCACGTGACGGCCGACCATGGCATGGTGGACGTGGCGCCGCAGGACCGGATCGACGCCGACGCGGTGCCCGCGCTGCGCGCGGGGGTCGCCCTGCTCGGCGGCGAGCCACGGGCCAGGCACGTGTACGCCCGGCCCGGCGCGGCGGGCGACGTGCTCGCCGCGTGGCGCGAGATCCTGGGCCACCGGGCGTGGGTCGCGTCCCGGGACGAGGCGATCGCCGACGGCTGGTTCGGGCCGGTGGACCCGCTCATCGCGCCCCGGATCGGCGACGTGGTCGCGGCTCCGGCCGGACCTTCGGCGGTCGTGGCCACCAAGGCGGAACCGCGTGAGTCGGCGCTGGTCGGCATGCACGGCTCGCTCACGACCGCGGACCAGCTCGTGCCGTTGCTGACGTTGTCGGTCATGTAGGGAGCCGCCATGTCCGCCGCTAGCTATGAGCAGCTGCCTGCGGAACTGCCCGTGCCCGAGGACGACGGCGCCGCCGCGCACCTGCCCGGCACCGTCATGCCGTCGATCACGCTGCCCGCGACCAGCGGCGAGACGGTCGACCTGGCCGGGCTCGGCCACCCGCGGGCGATCGTGTACGTGTACCCGATGACCGGCACGCCCAGCGTGCCGCTGCCCGAGGGATGGGACCAGATCCCGGGCGCGCGCGGCTGCACGCCGCAGGCGTTGGGGTTCCGGTCTCACTACGAGGAACTGACCGGGCTGGGGGCGGAGGTCTACGGCCTGTCCAGCCAGACCCCGGCCGAGCAGGCCGAGGCCGCGGCCCGGCTGACGCTCCCGTTCCCGCTGCTGTCGGACTCGGGCCTGGTGCTCGCCGAGCGCCTCGGCCTGCCGACGTTCCCGGCCGGGGGCGTGGTGCGCTACAAGCGGCTGACGCTGGTGCTGAGCTCCGGCCGGATCTCCCGCGTCTTCTATCCCGTGTTCCCGCCGGA
>DASYXX010000899.1:0-4282 GCA_035934395.1 Streptosporangiaceae bacterium | reverse complement strand
ATCCCCGCCGCGCCCTTGTCGTAGTTGTTGCGCAGCTGGGTGACCTTGTCCCCGACGCGGAACGCCCGCCCGCCGTACCATTTCTCCGGCGCCGCGTCGCGGTGCGGGGTGAGCGCCTCCTGCAGCAGCGCGTTGAGGTTGCCCGCCCCGGCGGGGCCGCGGTGCGTGGGCGTGAGCACCTGGACGTCCCGCACCGGATTTAGTCCGAACGTTGCGGGGATGCGGCGGGCGACGATGTCCACGACGAGCCTCGCGGTCTCCTCCGCGGGATTCAGGCCGGACTCGGCGGGCGGCTCGCAGCCGAACCAGAAGAAATCGCCGAAGCCGGCCAGCCGCGGAGGCTGACCGCGGTTGATGCGGTGGGCGTTGACGACGATGCCGGACCGCTGGGCCTGCCGGAAGATCTGGGTGAGCCGCACCCGCGGGATAACGTCGGCGGCGAGCAGGTCGCGCAGCACCTCGCCGGCGCCGACCGAGGGGAGCTGGTCGATGTCGCCGACCAGCAGCAGGTGCGCTCCGGCCGGAATGGCCCTGACCAGCTTGTTGGCCAGGATCACGTCGATCATCGAGGCCTCGTCCGCCACGACCAGGTCGGCGTCCAGGGGGTTGTCGCGGTCGTACCTGGGTTCTCCGCCGGGCTGCAGCTCCAGCAGCCGGTGGATGGTCGAAGCCTCGTGGCCGGTCAGCTCGGCCAGCCGCTTCGCGGCCCGGCCGGTGGGCGCGACCAGGACCACGGTGGCCTTCCTGGCCGCGGCCAGCTCGACGACCGAGCGGACGGTGAAGCTCTTGCCGCAGCCGGGCCCGCCGGTGAGCACCGCGGCCTTGCTGGTCAGCGCCAGCTTGACCGCCTGCTGCTGCTCGGGGGCCAGGTCCTGGCCGGACCGGCTCCGCAGCCAGCCGAGTGCCTTGTCCCAGTCCACCCGGGCGAAGCCGGGCAGCCGGTCTTTCCCGGCGTTCAGCAGGGCGAGCAGCCCCTCGGCGAGGGAGCGCTCGGCCCGGTGGAACGGCACCAGGTAGACCGCCGGAACGGTTCCCGCCCCGGCGTCGTCGCTGGCCGGCACCGGCTCGCGGACGACGCCCTCCGCCGCCGCGAGCTCGTCGAGGCACGGTCCGGTGAGCTCGCGGTCAACGTTAAGTATCGTGGTGGCCTCGCGGATCAGGTTCGGCTCGGGCAGGTAGCAGTGTCCGTCGTCGGCGGCCTCGGACAGCGTGTACTGCAGCCCGGCCTTGATCCGCTCCGGGCTGTCATGCGGGATCCCGACGGCCCTGGCAATGGTGTCGGCGGTCTTGAACCCGATGCCCCACACCTCCGACGCCAGCCGGTACGGCTCGTCGCGCACCACCGAGATCGATGTGCCGGCGTACTTCTTGTAGATCCGCACGGCCAGCGACGTGGACACCCCGACGCCGGACAGGAACACCATCACTTCCTTGATCGCCTTCTGCTCCTCCCACGCGTCGGCGATCCTCTTGGTCCGCTTGGGTCCGAGCCCGTGGACCTCGGTCAGCCGGCCGGGCTCCTCCTCGATGATGGTCAGGATGTCGGTGCCGAAGTGCGTCACCATCCGCTCGGCCATCACCGGGCCGATGCCCTTGATCAGCCCCGAGCCGAGGTACCGTCGGATGCCCTGGATGGTCGCGGGCAGCACGGTGGTATACGAGTCCACCTGGAACTGCCTGCCGTACTTGGGGTGGCTGCCCCAGCGCCCGGTCAGCCGCAGGCTCTCCCCCACCTGGGCGCCCAGCAGCGGTCCCACGACGGTCAGCAGATCCGGGCCGGTCCGCTCCGTGGCCACGCGGGCGATGGTGTAGCCGGTGTCCTCGTTGGCGTAGGTGATCCGTTCCAGCACCGCCTCCAGCACCGACTGGCCCTGCGGCGCACGAGGCAACGGGGACTGACCGGCCACAGCGACCATTCTGCCGGGCATCCTCATCCGCGGCGCTGAGCTGGCTCAAGCCACGGGTGCCCGCGAGACGGTTGAATCCGCGCCGTCACTGGCCGACGCGGCCGTCGATCCGTTCCCGGAGCAGGTCGGCGTGGCCGCAGTGGCGGGCGTACTCCTCGATCATGTGGACCAGCACCTCGCGCAGGGCGACGCTGGTGCCGTCCCGCATGACGCCCCTGATGCCCAGATCGGGGGAGTCGGCGACGAACTTCTCGGCGAAGGCGACCTCCTCGCGCCAGGCCCGCCAGGCGTCGTCCACGACCGCCGGGTCGGCGACCGCGCCGAGCCAGTTACCCTCCGGGTCATCGTCCGACCAGTACAGCGGGGGCGCGTCGGCCTGCGCCATCACCCGGCGGAACCAGTTGCGTTCCACGTCGGCCATGTGCCGGACGAGGCCGAGCAGCGACATCGTGGAGGGCGGCACCGACTTGCGGGCCAGCTGCGCCGCGTCGAGGTCGGCGCACTTCATCTCCAGCGTCAGCCGGTAGGTGCGCAGGTAGTCGAGCAGCGTCGCCCGCTCGCCCTCCAGTTCCTGGCCGGCCACGAACGCCGCGAACCTCGGGTCCTGCGCCATGTCCATCCACATGTCGTTCCCTGCAGCACTCCACCGTTCCGGCACTGCCTCGCCGGCGTTGTCCTCAGTCACGGCCACCACGCTGCCACACTGACAGTGCTTTCCCGACGGTGGCTCTATGTCCCAAGGAGGAATCGCTCATGCCAGATCGCAAGGTGTGGTTCGGCGCGGGCCTGGGCGCCTGGAACGGCGCGGATGTCGCCAGCGCGGCCGAGTCCGCCCGGCTCGTCGCCCAAGCGGACCGTGACGGCCTCGACCTGTTCACCGTCGCCGACCACCCCTATTTCGGCGAGAAGCTGGACTCGTACGCGCTGGTGTCGTTCCTGCTGGGCCGGACCGAGCGGGTCGCGGGCGCGGTCACCGTTACCAATCTGCCCAGCCGTCCCGCGCCCGTGCTGGCCCGCACGATCACCTCCCTGTCCGCGCTGTCCGGGGGCCGGGTGGTGCTCGGGATCGGGGCGGGGGCGATCCGGGACATGATCGTGAAGCTTGGCGTGCCCCGGCTGGACCCCGGGGCCGCGGTGCGCGCCATGGAGGAGGCCATCACCCTGATCCGGGCCCTGTCCGCAGGCCACGACCCGGTCACGTTCGACGGCGAGTTCTACCACGTGTCCGGCCTGGACCCGGCCGGCGTCGCGGCGCCGCCGATCTGGACCGGCTCGGTCGGGCCGAAGTCGCTGGCCGCCACGGGCCGCGCCGCCGACGGCTGGGTTCCGCCGATGGCTTCTGACTGGCGGAGCAAGCTGTACCACGAATCCCGCCCGCTGATCGATGAGGCCGCGGCCACGGCGGGACGCGATCCCGCAGAGATCGCCGACATCTACAACTTCGGCGGCCGCATCACGCCCGAGCCGCTCGCCGCCACCCGCGGCGACGACGGCCGCTGGATCGGCGGCTCGGTCCGGCAGTGGGTCGACGAGCTGACCACAGCGGTGCTCGAACACCGCGCGAGCGGCTTCATCTACCGCAGCACGGACAACACTCCCGTCGCCGAGGCGCTTGCGCGCTGGGCCAGGGAAATAGCCCCGGCCGTCCGTGAAGCGATAGGCAAGTAGGAAAGATCGGCAGCAAAGAGCGGCGGCGACCGCCGGCTCGCCGCCGGTGCGGGGCTGGATAGCCCTTACGAGTTCCCAGCGATCGAGACGTGGGGTGAAGCGCCGATGGCGTGGTGCCGGCCCGCCCGATCGCCGTCCTGGCAAGATGGCGGCATGGAACGTGTTCTTGGAATCGGCGGGTACTTCATGCGGGCCGCCGACCCGGCGGCCCTGAGCGCGTGGTACCGCGATTGCCTGGGCCTGGACGCCGATGAGAACGGCCTGTGGCGTCAGGGAACCGGGCCGACGGTGTTCGCGACGTTCGAGTCCGAGACTGACTACTTCGGGTCCCGCGCCCAGCAGACCATGCTCAACTTCCGGGTCCGCGACCTGGACGCGATGCTCGCGCAATTGCGCGCCAAGGGAGCGGACGTGGCCGAGGAAGCGCAGGACATGGAGGGTGTCGGCCGGTTCGGCTGGGTCACCGATCCTGAGGGCAACCGGGTCGAGCTGTGGCAGCCCGCCTGACCGCATTCGTTGCCCTGCGGGACCGCCGTGCGTGACGGCGTGCCGTCGGTGACCGCGGCGCGGGTGGCGGCCTACCGCCTGGCCTTCGAGCGGCACCCGTTCCCATCCGGCGATCCGGCCGCCGACGAGCGCCTGGCGGCCGACGTCGCCGCCGGCCTGGTCGACTTCCAGCCGTCGGAACGGATGGGCCGCTACCTGGC
>DASYXX010000888.1:0-4726 GCA_035934395.1 Streptosporangiaceae bacterium | reverse complement strand
GTGATCACCGCCCTCGGATCGTCGACCATCGAGTAGATGTTGAACTGGTCCACGCCGAGGTCCCGCAGCTCGCCGAGCCTCGCCCGCACCTGCTCCGGGCCGCCGATCACGCAGAACCTGTCCACCACCTCGTCGGTGACGAACTCGGCATTCTCCGAGCCGGCCCGGCCGTGGTGGGCGTAGTCGTAGCCCTCCCGGGCCGCGATGTAGTCGGTCAGCGCGTCGGGAAGCTCGCCCTCGTGATAGCGCTTCACCAGGTCGACCACGTGGTTGGAGACCAGGGCCGGGAACCAGCGCACCTGGTCGCGCGCGTGCGCGAGGTCGTCGGACAGGTAGGCCGGGGCCGCGGCCATCACCTTGATGTCCGCCGGGTCTCGGCCGACCTCCTCGGCGCCCTCGCGCAGGTAACGCAGCGACCACTCGATGATGAACGGGTCGGCGAGCTGCAGGATGACGCCGTCGGCGACGCGGCCCGCGCAGTGCAGGGCCTTCGGCCCGTACGCGGCGACCCAGACCGGCAGCCGGTGGCCTTCCGACCACTTCAGCTGCACCTCGGTGCCGTCGATGTCGACCGCCCGGCCTTCGGCCAGGTCACGGATCACCCGGCACGCCTGCTCCAGGTGGGCAACGGTCACCGGCCCGCGGCCCAGCACCCGCTGCGCCGAGTCGCCCCGCCCGATGCCCATCTCCATCCGGCCGCCGGAGATCTCGTTGAGCGTGGCCATGGCCGACGCCGTCACGGTCGGGTCCCGGGTTACCGGGTTGGTAACGCACGTCCCGAGGTGGATGCGCTCCGTTCCCGCAGCCATCAGGGCGAAGATCGGATAGGGGTCCTGCCACAGAACGTGGCTGTCCCACATCCACGCGTGACTGAAGCCGTTCTGCTCGGCGAGCACGGTCCGGGCGACTGTCTCCGACGCCGGCGGATCGGTCATGAAGGTCATACCGAAACTGAGCATTGCTGTCCCTTATGTGTTACTTGATGTAAGGGTCCGGACACTCGTGTCCCGCCAATCCTCTCTTATCCCCCGGCGTATCGTCGTAACCTTGCTGAGGCGACACGAGGGAACCTAGCGTGACCATGAACAGCCAGGTCAACGTAGACCGGTCGGCCGATGAACGGCCGCCGCCGGGGCGCTGGCCGGTCCGCACCGGCACCGTGCCGCCGCTCGCGGAATACTTCACCCCCCGGCCCGAGACCGGGTTTGACCTCACTGCCATCCCGGCGGCAGGCCAGACGGCGGTCCTGACGCCGCCCGCCCAGCCCGAAACCGCGGCGGGGCCGATCGCCGCGACGAGCACGGGCGCCGCGTTCGCCCTGGCCGTGAGGATTACCACCGGAACGGCCTCTCCGCTGGCCGGGGCCGTGGCTACCGGCACGGCGTCCGCGCAAGCCGGGACCGGCGGCACCGGCAAGACGCAGCTCGCCTCGGCGCTCGCGCGCTATCTGTGGGACTCGGCCGCAGTGGACCTGCTGGCCTGGGTGCCCGCCGTCAGCCGGGACTCGATCATCACCGGCTACGTGCAGGCGGGCGCGGCGGCCGGCGCCCCCGGCGGCGGCGAGCCCCCGGAACGGGCCGCGGCCAGCTTCCTGGACTGGCTGGCCGGTGCCGATCGCCCGTGGCTCTTGGTCCTCGACGACCTCACCGACATCGTCGACCTGGACGAGCTCTGGCCACGGGGGGCAGCGGGCCGGGTCGTGGTCACCACGCGGCTGCCCGCCGCCGCGGTGCGCGGGCCGGGCCGCACGATCCTCGAGGTCGGGACGTTCAGCCCTCGGGAGGCACTGGCCTACCTGACCGCCAGCCTCTACCCGGACCAGCGGGCCGGGGCCATCGACCTCGCCGGGGACCTGGGCTGCCTCCCGCTCGGCCTGGCGCTCGCGGCGGCCGTGATCGCTGACGCGGGGGTCGACTGCGACCAGTACCGCGCACACCTCGCCGAGCGGAACCGGCAGATGTCCGTCCCGCAGGCCGACCGCTACGCGCAGATCGCGGCCGCCACCTGGTCGATCGCGCTCGACCAGGCCGACTCCACGGGCCCGCCCGGCCTGGCCAGGGCCGCCCTCGGGCTGGTCGCGCTGCTCGACTCCACTGGCGTCCCCGGGGCGGTGCTGACCAGCCGGGCCGCGTGCGACTGCATCTGCGGCCCCGGGGCCGCCGGCACGCCGGCCGACGAGAGCCAGGTCCGCGGCGTGCTGGACCGGCTGTCCCAGGTCGGCCTGGTCACGCTCGACCCGGAGAGCGCGGCGCGCACGGTCGGGCTGCACTCGCTGGTCCAGGCCACGGCCCGGCAGGTGATCCCGAAGGCGATGCTGGAGCTGACGGCCGCGGCCGCGGCCAGCGCCCTGCTGCAGGCGTGGCAGAACGGTGATCGCGACCCGCTCGTCGCGCAGGCCCTGCGCGACTGCACGGCCAGCCTGCACCGGGCTACGGCGGACCTGCTCTGGACCCCCGAGGCGCACCCGGTGCTGCTGCGGGCCGGCGAGAGCCTGGACCGGTCCCGGCTGCCCGGCCTGGCCATCTCCTACTGGCGCGCCATGGTCGGCACCGGCACCCGGATCCTCGGGCCGAGTCACGCCAGCACCCTGCTGGCCCGAGACCGCCTCGCCGCCGCGTGCGAGGCCGCGGGCCGGCCGCAGGACGCCGCGGCCGCGCTCGCGAACAGCGTCGCGGAACGGGAGCGGCTGCTCGGCCGTGACCACCCCGAGAGCATGTCCGCGCGCAGCAGCCTGGCCCATGCCCACCTCGCCGCCGGGCGTTCGGACGAGGCAATCCTGCTGTACGAAACCACGCTGGCCGACCGGGGCCGGGTGCTCGGGCCGGATCACCCCGACACCATGGCCTCCCGCAGCGATCTCGCCGCCGCCTACCGCTCGGCGGGGCGGATGCAGGCCGCGGTCTCGGCCCTGCAGCGCACGCTCAGCGACCGGGAGGCGATCCTCGGCCCCGACGATCCGCAGACGCTGACCGCGTGCGCCGACCTGGCCGCCGCCCTGCACGAGTGGGGACAGGTGCGGGAAGCCGTGCCGCTCTACGAGCGAGCCCTGGCCGACCGGGAGCGGGTGCTCGGGCCGGACCACCCCGACACGATGACCGCGCGCGCCAACCTCGCGTACGCCTACCGCTCGGCGGACCGGCTCAAGGACGCCCTGCCCGTGTACCGGCGGGCGCTCGCCGACCGGGGGCGGGTGCTCGGGCCGGACCACCCGGACACCCTGACGTCGCTGGCGAACCTGGCGTCGGCCTACCACAGCGCCCGGATGCTCAAGCCGGCGATACCGCTCTACGAGCAGGCTCTCGACGCCCGTGAGCGCATGCAGGGCCCGGACCATCCCGACGCGCTGGCCGCGCGCGGCAACCTCGCCTCCGCCTACCATTCGGCCGGGCGGATCGCGCTGGCGATCCCGCTGTATGAGCAGACGCTGCACGACTACGAGCGGCTGATGGGCCGCGATCACGTGAACACGCTGACCTCGCGGGCCAACCTGGCCTCCGCGTACCACACCATGGGCCGGTTCACCGAGGCGATCGCGGTCTTCGAGCACACCCTGGCCGACTGCGAGCGGTACCTGCCCTCCGGGCACCCGATGACCCAGACCATCCGCGAGAACCTCGAGGCGGCCAGGTAGTAGTGGGGGCGAGGCGCCGCGCGGTCAGCGCCCCGTGAACCGCGGCGGGCGCTTCTCCGCGAACGCCGTGACGCCCTCGGCGAAGTCGGCCGAGTCGGCCATCTCACGCTGCAGCCCGGCCTCGAAATTGAGCTGGGACTCCATGCCCTCGTAGAGCCACCGGTTGAGCTCGCGCTTGGCGCCCCAGTAGGACCTGGTGGGGCCCTCGGCCAGCCGGCCGATCAGCTCGTCGGCGCGCGCCGTGAGCTCGTCGTCCGGCCAGACCCGGTTGATCAGGCCCCAGTCGAGGGCCTGCCGGGCGCCGATCCGCTCGCCGAGCAAGGCCATCTCGGCCGCGCGCGTGAACCCCACCCGCGAGGGGATGAGCAGCGACGAGCCGCCGTCCGGGACCAGGCCGATGTTCACGAACGCGAGCAGGAAGTACGCGGACTCGGAGGCGGTGACGAGGTCGCAGCAGAGCGCGAGCGACGCCCCGATCCCGGCGGCCGGGCCGTGCACGGCGCTCACCACCGGCTTCTGCATCTGCCGGATTCCCTTGATGATCGGGTGGTACTGCGTGGTCAGCCGCTCGTAAACGTCCAGGCCGGATGAGGGCGCGCTGTCGCCGCTGATGTCCGCGCCGCTGGAGAACCCGCGCCCGGCCCCGGTCAGCAGTACCGCACGGACGCCGGGGTCCTCGGCCGCGGCGCTCAGCGCGGCCAGCAGGTCGCGGCTGAACTGCTCGTTCCACGCGTTCAGGCGCTCGGGTCGGTTGAGCTCGACCTTCGCGGCGCCGCCGCGCCGGTGGTAGTTGACCGTCTCGTACTTTTGGGCCAGCTCATAGTCAGTCACGGCAGCCATGGTAGAGATGACGGCAGCGTGATCGCGCACGGCCAGGCTACCGCCCAGCTTGTCCCGCTTTGAATTCGTAACTGAGCCCGGCTGAGCCGGCCCGTGGCCTTCCGGCAGGCCCCGGTTAGCCGGGCGCGGCCTTGGCGGGCAGCCGCTGCAGGTCCGCGGCGGTCAGCTCACCGGTCGAGACGAGCAGCAGCGCGAGCTCCTCCAGCGCGCGCGGCCCGCGAAGCCCGGGCGCGCCGAGCCGGACGTACCTGGCCC
>DASYXX010000867.1:0-5533 GCA_035934395.1 Streptosporangiaceae bacterium | reverse complement strand
GAAACCCGGCGGGGAGGGGCTCGACGTCTGTTAGCGCGGCCCAGCTCGCCGCGGCCCGCCGGTTCGCCGCCCACCCGGCCGCGATGCGGCGGGCCTGGCTCGTCGCCCACCTGGCCGCGCTGCGGGCCGGCCGGGTCACGCTGAGCGAGATCCCGTGACCGCCGCCGGAGTCGACCGGGCGCCGGGTTCTCGCGCCCGGGGAAGGGGGCCGGCTGGGCCTGGGGGCCTGCGGCTCGCGGCACTGCACGCGACCAGCCGGCGGGTCCTGACCTGCCTGCTCGTGCTCGCCGCCGGTGCGGTCGCGTTGCGGACCGCGCTGCACTGGCTGCCGCGCAGCGGGTTCTACTCCCGGCAGATCCCGCTGACCATCGAGGCCGGGGCGGCCGCGGTGATCGGCGTCACCACTCGCAGCCCGTTCGGCGAGCCGGAACGCGCCGCCGGCTACTGGCTGCCGCTCCTGCGGCTGGGCGGCAGTCTGGCGCTGGCCGTGGCCGCGGCGGGAGCGCTGGCCGCGGGCTCCGCGGCGGCGCACCTGGCCGGCGGGACCGCGGGCATGGTGCGCGACCTGGCCGGATTCACCGGCCTCGCCCTGCTGACCGCGGTCCTGGCCGGCGGTGCCCTGGCCTGGATCGGGCCGGTGGCCTACCTGGGGATCACGATGCCCGCGCTCGGCGGCGGGTGGACCACGCCCTGGACCTGGCCGGCCCGGCCGCCGCACGACCACGGCGCGGCGATCTGCGCCGCACTGGCGTTCGCCGCCGGGCTCCTGCTCGTCACCGTGCGCGGTGCCCGCGACTCGCTCAGGGACTGAGGTTCGCATCCTCTCTGACAGACTGGGCGCATGTGCGGGCGGAGCTGACCGTGGCGTTCGACGAGCTGGACAAGCGGATCGTGGTCGCGCTGGTCGACGATGGGAGGGCCACCTACGCCGAGGTCGGGGCCCGGGTGGGGCTGTCGGCGCCGGCGGTCAAGCGACGGGTGGACCGGCTGCGGGCTTCGGGCGCGATCACCGGTTTCTCGGCCCGGGTGGATCCGTCCGCGCTCGGCTGGACCACCGAGGCCTACGTGGAGCTGTTCTGCCGGGGCCGGACCTCGCCCGCCGAGATCGCCGCGGCGGTGGGCAAGCACCCGGAGGTCGTCGCGGCCTGCACGGTGACCGGCGAGGCCGACGCGCTGCTGCACATCAGGGCGGCGGACATGCGCCACTTCGAGCAGGTGGTGGAGCGGATCGGCGCCGAGCCGCTGGTGGTGCGCACCCGCAGCGTGATCGCGCTGTCCCGGCTGGTGAACCGGCCCGACGCCCCACCCGCCTCCCCTCCCCCCTTCACTGGCGGCGCCGGGTAAGTCCGGCTCGCCCGGTATGCTGGCCAGGCTGCCGCCGGTTTCGCATGGTTCTGCGCTGACCGGCCCATTCTCGTGCCCGGGATCGGCTAGGGTCATGGCCATGTCTGAGCGTGACACCGGCTACCCCGCCAGCAGTGGGTTCTCCGCCAGCACCGAAAACTCCGCCAGCAGCTACGACGGTCCCGACGCCTCCCGCAGCACCGCCGAGTTCCGTGCGTTCGCCAGCCGCTCCGGCGAGCCAGACTCGCCATGGCACATGCGAGCGCCGGGTCGCAAGATCGCCCTGCTGGCCGCGGTCGTGATCGTGGTCGCAATCGTGCTCGCCGTCATCGCGATCAACGTCTTAAATTCCTAGCACCCCGGCGCCGCGGGGCCGCGGGACGGGCCGCAGTCGGCCCGTCCCATGCTTACATGACCGTCTTGGCATCCTCCGCTGCCGGAAGGGCAGGGATTTCAGCCGCAACCTCAAGTCGCGCTGTTGGTTCGCGGTTCACAGCCGTGCCCTGGTGCGCAAGAAGGCTCCCCGCGCTGCCACCGCATGCCCTGCGGCGGTCATCCCGCCGACGGCTTGGTTATCGTCGCCGACTAGGCGAAGATACCTCGGGCCACTGACAAACAGAGGAGGGAAGCGCGGTTCTCCCCGACATTAGGGTCGGGGTAGCCGGGCCGTAACCTTTATGACCGTGCGGACGGGCGAGGACCGGGAAGAGCGGCATCGGCTGACGGCGTTCGAGGGCCTGGCCGCCCTCTCGCTCGACGCGCTGTCCTCGGTGGCCTACGGGCCGCAGGCGATCGTGATCGTCCTGGCCGCGGCCGGGGCCACGGCCCTGGACTACACGCTGCCGGTGACGATCGCCATCACCGTCCTGCTCGCGGCCCTGGTCTTCTCCTATCGCCAGGTGATCGCGGCCTTCCCGGGCGGCGGCGGCGCGTACGCGGTCGCGAGCAGGCATCTCGGCCGGCAGGCGAGCCTGATCGCCGCCGCCTCGCTGATCGTCGACTACGTCCTGAACGCGGCCGTCGGCGTGTCGGCCGGGGTCGCCGCGCTCTGGTCCGCGTACCCCGAACTGTACGGCGCCCGGGTCTGGCTGTGCCTCGCGCTGCTCGCCCTGATCACCGCGGTCAACATGTGGGGCGTGGCCGAGTCCGCCCGGGTGTTCATCGCGCCCACCGTCGCGTTCATACTCGCGATGGCGATCGTCATCCTGGGCGGGCTGTTCCGCAGCCATCCGGATGTCCTGCTCCAGGGCCAGCACCTGGCGCAGGTCACCGGGACCGTGGGGCTCCTCCTGCTGCTGAAGGCGTTCGCGTCCGGATGCTCGGCGCTGACCGGCGTGGAGGCGATCGCCAACGCCGTGCCCGAGTTCAAGCAGCCCCGGGCCCACCGCGCGCAGCACACCGAGGTGTGGCTCGGGGTCCTGCTCGGCGCGATGCTCATCGGCATCTCCGTCCTGATCCGCAAGTTCCACCTCACCCCGTCCGCGACCGAGACCACGCTGGCCCAGCTGACGGCCGCGGCCGTCGGGAAGAACGCCGTGTTCTACGCGGTCCAGCTGATCACGACCATCCTGCTGGCGCTGGCCGCGAACACCTCGTTCGGCGGCCTGCCGGTCCTGGCCAGCCTGCTGGCCAGGGACAACAACCTGCCGCACCTGTTCGCGCTGAAGGCCGACCGGCAGGTGCACCGGTACGGCATCAGCGTGCTGGCGGTCTTCGCCGCGATCCTGCTGGTCGTGTCCAGAGGGGACACGCAGGCGCTCATCCCGGTGTTCGCGATCGGCGTGTTCGTCGGGTTCACGCTGTCCCAGGCCGGCATGGTCAGGCACTGGCACGAGCAGCACGGGGACGGCTGGCTCGGCCGCGCGGTCATCAACGGCCTGGGCGCCGTGCTGACCACGGCCGCCCTGGCCATCGAGCTGGTCAGCAAGTTCACCGAGGGAGCGTGGCTGATCATCATCGTCGTCCCGCTGCTGGTGCTGATGTTCGACCGGATCCACGTCACCTACGACCGGATCGGCACGCTGCTCGAGCTCGGCAAGCAGCCGCCACCGCCGCAGCAGCGCAGCTCGATGGTCGTGGTCCCGGTCGCCGCGGTGTCCCGGCTGACGGCCGAGGCGATCTCGACCGCCCTGTCGATCGGCGACGAGGTCACCGCGGTCACGGTCTGTTACGCCGACGCCGAAGACGAGGCAGCGCACGACCGGTTCCGGGAGCAGTGGGAGGCCTGGCATCCCAGCGTGCCCCTGGTCACCGTGCACGCCCAGCACCGCTCGCTCGCCCCGCCGATCGTCGGCTACCTGAAGCAGCTCGAGGCCGAGGACCGCCACGACCGGCTGCTCGTGCTGATCCCGGAGGTGCGGCCGGCGCACCGGTGGCAATGGATCCTGCATAACCAGCGCGGCAGCGTGCTGCAGCGGGCAATTCAGCGCGATACGGTCAATATTGTGATCTGCAGGCTGCGCTACCAGCTGGCGACCGTGTCGGCCGATCAGCCGGCGAGCATCAGCAATCCGCCAGCCACTCCTTGAGCTATTCCGTCATGGGTTATTATCGGGCCAATCCCGTCGGCGCCCAGGCCCGATCCAGCCGCCAGCAGAAAGACCGGTCCGCCCGATGACCATTGACCGGGAGCTGATCGGCAGCGTCCTACCCGCCTATGACATCGGTGACATATTGGGCCGGGGCGGGTGGGGATACGTGGTCTCCGGCCAGCACCGGCAGCTCGACAGACACGTGGCCATCAAGCAGCTTCCCGCGAACCTCGCGACCGATCCGGCCGTGCGGCGCCGGTTCACGGCGGAGGCCCGCGTCCTGGCCTCGCTCGATCACCCGCACGTCGTGCCCGTGTTCGATTTCGTCGAACGCGACGGCATCTGCCTGCTTGTGATGGAACTCCTTCCCGGGGGGACGCTGCGCAGCCGTGTCAGCGCCGCCGGCGGCTTCGCCGCGCCGCACGCGGTCGCGGTGTCGCTGGCCTGCGCGAGCGGGCTCGGCGCCGCGCACCGCCGCGGAGTCCTGCATCGTGACGTCAAGCCCGAGAACATGCTGTTCGCCGCCAGCGGGGTCATCAAGGTCACCGACTTCGGGATCGCCAAGGTCATCGGAGGGCCCGACACGGTCGTGACCCGGGACGGCGACGTGCTCGGAACACCGGCGTACATCGCCCCCGAGCAGGTGCGCGGCGGGCAGCTCTCGCCCGCGACCGACGTATACGGTCTGGCGACCGTGCTCTACGAGCTGCTCGCCGGCGTCCTGCCGTTCCCGCAGGAGGCCGAGCACGTGGCGATCTTGTTCAAGCACGCCTACGAGAAGCCCGTGCCGCTCCGCGACGTGATCCCCGACGTGCCTGACCCGCTGGCGGCGGTGGTGATGCGCGGGCTGGCGACCGAGCCGGCCGAGCGGTTCGCGAGCGCGGAATCGTTCGGAGTGGCCCTGGCCGAAGCCTGCACCCAGGCCTGGGGCCCGGGATGGCTGCCGTCAGAGGTGGTACCCCTCATGGACGCGGGGCCGATCAGGAGCGCCGCCGGACCCCCGTCCGTGCCTCAGCGCACGGCCCTGCCGACGGTGCCTCCCGCCGGGCCCGCCGCTGTGGCCAGCGGAACGGCCGCCGCCACGACGGTGGGACGCCAGGGAACGGGGCCCAGCGTCGCGACGGCAGGAGCGGCCGACCCGGCCCGCCGCCGCAAGCTCATCATTACGGCGGTCGTCGTGGCCATCATCGTGATCGCCCTTATCGTAATCCTCGTGGTCGTGAAGCCATTTTCCGTCTACCATTCCTGAGCGCGGGGCACGCATTTACAGGCCAATACCTTCAGGCTACATAAGGGTATTACGCGGGGAAACCGTGGCACCGCCGCCTGTCGCTGACCGCTGCGCGCGCTGCTCGTTGCGGATCACGTGCATGACCGCGTTGATGAGCGCGAGGTGCGTGAACGCCTGCGGAAAGTTGCCCAGGTGCCGGCCTGACCGCGGGTCGATTTCCTCCGCGTACAGCAGCAGCGGGCTCGCGTACGAGAGGATCTTCTCGCACAGGTCCCGCGCCCGGCGCTGCTCGCCGATCTCCGACAGCGCCGAGACCAGCCAGAACGAGCAGATCGTGAACGTCCCCTCCTCGCCCGACAGGCCGTCGTCGGTCTCGTCCACCTGGTAGCGCAGTATCAGGCCATCCCGGCCGAGCTCGTCCGCGATC
>DASYXX010000855.1:0-9182 GCA_035934395.1 Streptosporangiaceae bacterium | reverse complement strand
GGTACCTGGCCGGGGTGGCCGCCGACGCGGCCCGGCGGCTCGGCCACCCGGACCTGCGGTCACTGGTCCTGGCCCGCACCGCGGCCGGGGCCAGCCTGGCCGCGATCAGCCGCGAGGCCGGGCTGCACAAGGACTGGCTGTCGCGTCACCTCGGTGACCTCGACCCCGACGCGGCTGCGGCCGTGCGCCGGGGCGGCCAGGCGCAGGCTCGGTGGGATGCTCCGTGGCAGCCGGCGCTCCGCCGTCTCGGCTTCCCCGACGTAGCCGATTACCTGCGAGAACGCCACATCGTGCAGCATCGCACGGTCAACGCCATCGCCGCCGAGGTCGGGCTGTCGCACCACGCGGTGGCCTCGGCGCTGCGCCGCCACCGGCTGGCCCGCACTGCGCACGCGGCGAAGCGCCACGCGGCCAGCGAGCGCGCGGCCGAGGTCGCCGCGGGCCTCGGCTTCGCCGGGATCACCGACTACCTCGGCCGACGCCGGGCCGGCGGCTGGACCTGGCAGGAGATCGCTGCGGAGTCGGGCCAGCCCCCGTCCTGGCTCCGCCGACAGGCCGCCGCCTGCGACCTCACCGGCCCCACCTCCTGAGTCGGCGCCTTTCCACCCGGCCCGGCGCCAAGCCCGCCCCGCGCCGACCGTTATGGATATCTTTCTTCTCGCGCCGAACAGCCTCGATGGAACTCCGGCGCGGCGGGTGGCACATCTCTCACACCAGTCTCAACTAATCCCGTCCTGACGCCGCGGGGCCCCCAAAATGACCCATGCCATTCCCGGCGCGGCCTAATGGGGGGTTGCGGACAACCCGAAAACCGGCATTTCATGATCGTGGTTGATTCGCGTCGAATACGACCATCAATCAACCACGATCACTGCGCCGACGTCCCGACTAACGGGCGGGGACGGCTCATGCGTCACACTGGCCTCGCCTGCCCCAGCAACCCGAACTCGCTAGACCGCGGTCAGGCGTGGCGCACGCGGTGGCGGGTGGGGCGGTGGCCGGCACGCCAGGCGACGACCGTGGCCAGCGCGGCAGCGATCGCCGCGGCGAGCATGGCGGCCCGGTCGCCCCGGGCGGCCGCGCGGCTTCCGTGATCGACCGCCTCGACCACGGCGGGCAGCAGCGCGGCGCCGATCGCGGCGCCGACCTGCCGGCTGGTGTTGAGCACCCCGCCGACCAGGCCCTGGTCGGCGTCGGCCACCCCTGCGCTCGCCGTGACCATGGTGCCGAACGCGGTGCCGGCGGTGCCGAAGCCGACCAGCATGACCGCGGCGAGCAGCGGGCTGTAACCCCCGCCTGCGGGCAGCCGGGTGAGCACCAGGAAGCCGGTCGTGGCCACGGCGCTGGTCAGGATCAGCACGCGGCGGATGCCGACCCGGCGCGCGAGCCGGGCGCCGAACGCCCCGGCAGCGAACCCGACCACGCCCTGCGGCGCGATGGCCAGGCCGGTCGCCAGCGGCGAGTAGTGCAGGACCTGCTGGAAGTAGAGGGACAGCACGATCAGCTCGCCCGCGTTCCACAGGCCGAGCAGCAGGTTCATCGTGCCCGCCTGGCGCAGCCCCGGCCGCCGCAGCAGGCTGACGCGGACCAGCGGGTCTGGATGACGCCGCTCGATCACCGCGAAGCCGGCGCCGCCGGCAGCAGCCAGCAGCAGCGCGCCGAGCACGGCCGGCGAGGCCCAGCCGAGCACGTCCGCCTGGGACACGGCGAACACCAGCGCGGCCACGGCGCCGGTGATGAGCAGCGCGCCGCCCACGTCCAGCCTGGGCCGGGCCCCGCCGCGCCGTGGCTCGCGACGTGACTCGCCGAGCAGCCGCGGCGCGAGCAGCACGGCCAGGATGCCGACCGGCACGTTGACCAGGAACACGGCCCGCCAGCTTGTGAACTGAACCAGCACGCCGCCCAGCACCTGGCCCGCCACGAAGCCCACCGACGCGGTCGCGCCGTACATGCCCAGAGCGCGGGTCCGTTCGGGCCCCTCGGCGAAGCCGGTGGTGATCAGGGACAGCGCCGCGGGGGCCACGAGCGCGGCGCCGGCGCCCTGCACCACGCGCGAGGCCACCAGCAGCACCGGGTCGTGGGCCAGCCCCCCGGCCAGCGAGGCGGCCGTGAAGACCAGCAGCCCGGACATGAACATGCGGCGGCGACCGAAGATGTCCGCGGCGCGGCCGCCGAGGATCAGCAGGCCGCCGAACGCGATCGCGTACCCGGTCACGATCCAACCCGCCGCCGAGGGCGAGAGGCCGAGCTCGCGCTCGATCGAGGCCAGCGCCACGTTCACGATGCTGAAGTCAAGGACGACCATGAACGCGGCGGTCAGGATCAGGGCCAGGCCGAGCCCCCCGCTCGCCTCGGGGCGCTCCCTCGGCTCGCGCATGTGCCTCCCGCGCGCCGCGCCCCTCGGCTGGCTCAGGTGCCCCCGGCGTCCGGACGGCGCCCTCGCGGTCCGGGCCCGCGCCCCCGCGACGGGCCCGGACCGGACGTTCCCGGCGCTCATCCTGCTCGGCATCTCCGCGTCACCTTTTCGATACTCTACGTTTCGTTTCTTTCAGCCTCTGCCTGCAACCGCCCGCCGAGTGCGGGTATTCCGGTGCGGGCCGGCGAGTATCCGCGAATTCCGGGCGCCCGGGACGTAGGCTCAGCGCGAGCCGAGGGCAAAGGCGCCCGAGGCGAGCGCGAAGTAAGTACAGCGCGAGCCCGTCATCGTTAGAGGGAGATCGTGGCAGGGTCAGCACAGCCCGGCGGAGAAGCCGCTGGCGATCCCGTCGGCCTGGTCGTCGGCACGGTGCCCGCGACGCCGCTGCAGTTCTCCGTGGGGCTGGCGCCCGGCCAGTACCTGCAGCTCGACGACGTTGTGATCACCCGCCGCGAGCTGCCGGGGCTGCCGCCGGTCCAGATCTCCGGGGTGGTCACGAACGTCGAGGCGGTGCACGAGGGCGCCAGGTTCGCCTCGGACGTGTTCCTCATCGAGCAGGGCGCGCTGCCCGCGGAGGTCTGCGAGGTCGCCGAGGTCGCGGTCACCCGGGTCGAACCCGAGGTGTACGTGCCGCCGCTGCCGGGGGCGCCGGTCGCCCGGGCCCGGGGGGACGAGCGCGAGTCCGCGCTGTACTTCGACGAGATGGGTGACCAGAAGGTGCCCGTGGGGTTCGGCCGGGACGGGCAGCCGGTCTTCATCAACTTCGAGTTCGTCGACGGCACCCGGGGCGCGCACGTGTCGATCTCCGGCGTCTCCGGGATCGCGACCAAGACCTCGTTCGCGCTGTTCCTGCTGCACTCCATCACCAACTGCGGCGTGCTGGCGCGCGAGGCGCACAACACCAAGGCGCTGATCTTCTCGGTCAAGGGCGAGGACCTGCTGTTCCTCGACTACGCCAACAGCCGCCTCTCCCCCGCGCAGCAGGAGAGCTACGGGGCGCTGGGCCTGCCCGCCGAGCCGTTCGGCAACGTCCGGGTGTTCGCCCCGCCGCGGCGGGACGACCCGTCCGGCACGCCCGACGTCTCCGCCCGCGACCGGGCGGTCAGCCCGTTCTACTGGACCCTGGCCGAGTTCTGCGCCGACGAGCTGCTGCCGTTCGTGTTCGCCGACGCCGAGGACGAGCGGGCCCAGTACACGATGCTGATCGGCCAGGTCGCCGCCCGGCTCAAGCGCGACGCGGTCCCGGCCGGCCCGGACGGCGCGATCCGGGTGCGCGGCGTCGACCCGGTCCGGGACGACCCGGTCCGCAGCTTCGGCGACCTGGTCACGCTGCTCGAGGCCGAGCTGGGCGACGACAGCCAGCGGGGGTCGTGGGTCGGCGGCGCCGCGATCACGGGCAGCGTGAACGCGCTCCTGCGCCGGCTGCGGTCGGCGGTCAAGCCGCTGTCCGGCATCATCCGCGGCGACCTGGCGCACCGCGGCGAGCGCTCGATCACCACCTCCCGCGCCCAGGTAACGGTCGTCGACCTGCACAACCTGCCCGACCGGGCCCAGCGGTTCGTGGTCGGGGTCACGCTGCGCGGGGAGTTCGCCCGCAAGGAGCGGCAGGGCACCGCGCGGCCGCTGATGTTCGTGGTCCTGGACGAGCTGAACAAGTACGCGCCGCGCGACGGCGACAGCCCGATCAAGCAGATCCTGCTCGACGTCGCGGAGCGCGGCCGGTCGCTGGGCGTGATCCTGATCGGCGCACAGCAGACCGCCAGCGAGGTGGAGCGGCGGATCCTGGCCAACTGCGCGATCCGGGTCGCCGGGCGGCTCGACGCCGCCGAGGCCGAGCGGCCGGAGTACGGGTTCCTGCCGCCCGCCCAGCGGCAGCGCGCGACGCTGGCCAAGCCGGGCACGATGTTCATCGCCCAGCCCGACATCCCGGTGCCGCTGGCGGTCGACTTCCCGTTCCCGGCCTGGGCGACCAGGCCCAGCGAGAAGGGCAAGTGGGCCGGCCACGACGACGGCCCGGCGACGCCCGCCGACCCGTTCGCCACCATTCCCGGAGTCGACGACGACCCGCCGCCGTTCTAACCGCAAATTTTGTCGTAACGCAATGGTAGAACTCTGGTCGGAACGGATCGGGAGGCGTACATGAGCGGGGACGCTGCCGGGCCATGAGGATCCTGCATACCAGCGACTGGCATGTCGGCAAGATCCTCAAGGGGCGGGACCGGCACGACGAGCACGTCGCGGTGCTGGGCAGCATCGTGCGCGCCGCCCGCGACGAGAACGTCGACGTGGTGCTGGTGGCCGGCGACCTGTTCGAGACCGCGGCGCCCATCCCGAGGGCGCAGGGGCTGGTGATGCGCACGCTGATGGCCCTGCGCGAGGACGGGCGGCTGGTGGTGGCGATCGCCGGCAACCACGACAACCAGGCCCTGCTCGACGCGGTGTACCGGCCGGTGCTGGGCGAGCTCGGGCTGCACGTGCTCGGCACGCCGAAGCGGCCGGACTCCGGCGGGACGCTGAGCCTGCGCACGCGCGGCGGCGAGGACATCCGCGTGGCCGCGCTGCCGTTCCTGTCGCACCGCTACGCGGTCCGCGCCGCCGAGGTGCTGCTGCACGAGACCTCCGAGCACACCCTCGACTACGGCCGGCGGATGACCCAGCTGGTGACGATGCTCACCGGCGGGTTCACCCCGGACGCCGTCAACGTGGTGATGGCGCACGTCACGCTGCTGGGCGGCCGCCGCGGCGGCGGCGAGCGCGGTGTGCATTCCGCGCTGGACTACGAGCTGCCCGCCAGCATGTTCCCGGCCTCGGCGCACTACGCGGCCCTCGGCCACCTCCACCGCCATCAGGAGATCCCCGCAGCCTGCCCGGCCTTTTACTCAGGATCGCCGCTGGCGGTCGACTTCGGCGAGGAAGCGAACGAGAGCGTCGCGCTGGTCGTCACCGCGGCGCCCGGTATCCGGGCCGACGTCCGGCCGGTGCCGCTGGCCGGCGGCCGGCCGCTGAAGACGCTCCGCGGCACCCTGGACCAGGTGATCGCGGCCGGCGAGCAGGCGGGCGACGCGTACCTGCGGGTCATCCTGGCCGAGCCCGGCCGGGCGGGCCTGGGCGACCTGGTCCGCGACAAGCTGCCGAACGCCCTGGAGGTGCAGCTCGATGACGAGCACAGGCCGCGGCCGGGCGCCGCCGGCGGCGGGCGGCCGAGCCGGGCCGGGCGCAGCGCGCAGCAGCTGTTCGGCGACTACCTGGCCGAGCAGAACATCGACGACCCGCGGATCTCGGCCATGTTCGGCGAGCTGCTCGACACCATCACCGGGGAGGCCTGATGCGGCCGCTGCGCCTGCTGCTCGACGGCTTCGGCAGCTACCGCCAGCCGGCTAGCGTCGACTTCACCGACGTCGACTTCTTCGCGCTCACCGGCCCGACCGGGTCGGGCAAGAGCACGGTCATAGACGGGCTCTGCTTCGCCCTCTACGGCACCGTGCCGCGCTGGGGCCGCGAGAACGCGATCGCCCACGCGCTCGCCCCCGCGGCCAACGCGTGCCGCGTCTGCCTGGTGTTCGAGGCGGCCGGGGCCAGGTACGCGGCCGTGCGGGCGCTGGCCCGGGATGCCCGCGGCCAGGTGCACACCCGCGAGGCCAGGCTCGACCGGCTCGAGGAGTCCGTGCCCTCGGACGCACGGATCTCCGACATCCTTCAAGCGGTCATCGAGCCGCTGGCCGAGGGCCCGGACCAGGTGAAGTCCCGGGTCCAGGAGCTGCTCGGGCTCAGCTACGAGCACTTCACCCAGTCGGTGCTGCTGCCCCAGGGCCGGTTCGCCGAGTTCCTGCACACCGAGCCCCGCAAGCGCCAGGACCTGCTGGTCCAGCTCCTGGCGTTCGGCGTCTACGAGCAGATCGGCCAGCGCGCCCGGGAGCGCGCGAAGGCCGCCGCCGACCGGCTGAAACTCGCCGTGCAGACCCGCCGGGAGCTGGCCGACGTGACTACACAGACGCAGGCGGACTGGGCCGGGCGCCTCGCGGCGCTGACCGAGCTCGCTGGCGACGTCGACGAGCGGCTCACCGCACTCACCGCACTGGCACAGGAGGCCGGAGCGGCCGACGAGCGGGCCCGCGCCGCGCACGAGGAGTCGGCGCGGCTGGCCGCGATCCGGGCCCCGGCCGACGTCCGAGGCCTGGCCCAGCGGATCGCCCGGGCCGACATGCTGATCGCCAGACGCGAGCGCGAGCAGGATGCGGCGGAGGCGGCCGAGGAAGTAGCCAGCCAGGCCCGCGCCGCGCTGCCGGACAAGACGCGGACCGAACGTTACGGTGACGCGCACGCCGAGCGCAGCAGGCTGGCCGCGCGGCTGGAAGCCCAGGAGGCGGCCTGCGCCCACGCCAGGGCCGCGGAAGACGCGCTGGCCGAGAAGGTGCAGGCCGCCGAGCGGGAAGCGGGGCGGGCCGCGGAAGCGCTGACCGCCGCGCGCCGCGCGAACGCGGCCGGGGCCCTGGCAGAGTCGCTGCACGTCGGCGACGACTGCCCGGTGTGCCTGCGGCCGGTCACCGCCCTGCCGCACCATGAGGCGGCCGCGGATTTGAGCCGGGCCCGGGCGGACAGCGAGACCGCCGCGCAGGAGCACAAGCGGCTGCTGCGGAAACACCGCGATGCGGCCACGGCGGCGGCCGGCGCCCGCGGCGCGGCCGACGCCACGCGCCGCCGGCTCGCCGAGGTCGACTCGTTCCTGCGCGGCTCCCCCAGCGAGGCTGAGGTCGCCATGCAGCTCAAGCTCATCGCCGAGGCCGACCATGCGCTGGACGCCGCGCGGCGGGCCGCGGCCGGGCGGCGCTCCGCGGCCACGGCCGCCGAGCGGGAGTGAGCCGCGCTCGAGGCCGACGAGAAGAATGCCTGGGCCGCGCTGCGCCGGTCCCGCGACGCGGTGGTCGGGCTCGGCGCCCCCGAGGTCGACGCCGCCGACCTGGCCGCGGCCTGGGACACGCTCGGCGCGTGGGCGATAGCGCAACGCGCCGGGAGGGACGAGCGCCAGCCGGGACTGGCCGCAGCCGCCCGCGACCTCGGGCAGCAGCTCGCCCGGGGGGCGGATGCGCTCACCGCGCTGCTCGCCGAGCACGGGATCACTGGGCTCACCGACCCGGCCCGGATCACCGCGGCGGTGGCCGAGGCGCGGACCCGCGCCGAGAAGGAGCTCGAGAAGGTGCGGCAAACGCTCAAGCAGGCGGCCCGGCTGGACCGGCAGATCGCCGAGACGCGCGAGGAGGAGCAGGTGGCCAGCACGCTCGGCGGGCTGCTCAAGGCGAACGCGTTCGAGCGCTGGCTATGCAGCGAGGCGCTCGACTCGCTGGTCGACGAGGCCTCGGCCACGCTGATGGCGCTGTCCGGCGGCCAGTACCAGCTCGACCGGGACGAGCGCAACGAGCTCGTGGTCGTCGACTTCGAGGACGCCGGGGCGCGCCGCCCGGTGCACACGCTGTCCGGCGGCGAGACGTTCCAGGCCTCGCTCGCGCTCGCCCTCGCGCTCTCGCGGCAGGCGGTCGAGCTGTCCTCGGGGATGCGCGACCTGAACTCGATGTTCCTCGACGAGGGCTTCGGCACGCTGGACCCTGACACCCTGGAGACCGTCGCGTCGACCCTGGAACGCCTGGCCGCGGACTCCGGCCGCATGGTCGGCATCGTCACCCACGTCGCCGCGCTGGCCGAGCGGGTCCCGGTGCGGTTCGTCGTCAGCCGCGCCGGCGCCACATCCTCGCTGCAGATGGAGCGCGCGTGACTCAGCCCGCCGCCGTCCGGTTCACCGTCGATCCCTGGGATCCGGGGTACGGCTTGGCGGTCGGCGACGAGCTCGACGGCGGCGCGCTGGCGACGTCGACCGCTGAGCTGGGCCTGGACCTGGAGCTGGCTGCCGACCGGTGGCGCCCGGTCGACCCGGACCTGGCGCCTCAGCCGCCGGACACGGTGCTGTTCCTGGACGGCGTCCGCCGGATCGACGCCAGGGTCTGGGTTCACGGCCACGGGACCGGGAGTTATCCCAGAGGCTCCCAGCCCGCGCCGGGCATCGCCGCGTCGCTCGCCGCCGGGCTCGTGTCGTGCGACGGCGCCGCGGCAGGCTCCGGCATCGCGGGGGGTTCCGGGGGGTCGCCCCCCCGGGGCGGCAGCGCGCGGGTCGCCGAGGTGAGCGTGGAGCGCGGCCTGTTCACCGCCGCGCCGGACGCGGCCGACATCGCCGCCCGTCACCACGCCCGCTACCCCGTGCGGCGGGCCGAGGGCCCCGGGCCCGACCAGCTGTCGCTCGCGCTCCAGCAGCGGCTCGGCGCCGCCGAGGTCCAGCTCGCGCTCGCGTTCCGGGCCCGGCACCCGGACGCGGCCGACCTGCTCGTGGTCGACGGGCCGCTGCGCGGCCGCACCCACCTGGACCGGACCGTCGGCTACATCAAGACCCACCACGCGTCCTACCTGCCACCCGCGCAGGCCGCGGTCGTCGGCGCGCTGGGCCCCGCGCAGCGGACCCCGGTATTCACGATGGGCACGTCGTGGCGACGTCACTCCTGGTACCTGCGGCTGCCCGGGACGCCCGGCGTGCCCTGGTCGGGCGTGGTCCGCCTCGAGTGCTCGCCCGAGCTGCCGGCCGCGGCTGCGATCGGCCTCGCGGACCTGACCGCGCGGCTGCTTCCGCCGCTGGCCAGCACGCCGCACAAGGATCCCCGCGCCCCGCAGAACCTGGTCCCGATCGGCGGCCTCGAACGCGAGCTCCGCCGCCGCCTCGGCGATC
>DASYXX010000844.1:0-2197 GCA_035934395.1 Streptosporangiaceae bacterium | reverse complement strand
GATCGCGGCGGCCGGGGTCGTGGTCCTCGCCCGGCCGCAGCCAACCACCGATTACGCCGGCATTCTGCTGGCCCTGCTGGCCGCCGCCTGCTGGGCCGCCTACATCATGGTCAACCGGGTGGTGGGCGGCCGCCTGCCCGGCTCCCAGGGACCGGCGGCCGCGGCCACCCTGTCGGCCCTGCTGTACGTCCCGGTCGGCATCTGGGCCCTGGTCAGCCACCCGGTGACGACGGCCGCGGTCGGCCGCGCCGCCTCGGCCGGCGTGCTGTGCTCGGCGATCCCGATGGTCGCCGACCTGCTCGCGCTGCGGCGAGTCCCGGCCAGGTTCTACGGCGTCTTCATGAGCGTCAACCCGGTGTTCGCGGCGCTGACCGGCCTCGTGGTCCTCGGGCAGTCGCTGCAGCCCGCCGACTGGCTCGCGATCGCCGCCATCGTCGCCGCCAACGCGGTCGCCCTCGGTGCGGGTGGGAAAGCACGCAGCCCGGCTGACACCGGGCACTCTGGACCGGGCCGATGGCGGGCACGGCCGGCCAGGGGAGACCCCGATGGGCGTGAAGTTGTACTACGTACTACTTTTCAGGCATGACGACGCTCACCGATCTCGTCGAGGTGGAGGCGGTCGGCCCGGATCGCTACCGTGCCGTCACGGACTCGCCGCTGAGCAGGCCCACGCTCTTCGGCGGCGCGCTGGTGGCCCAGGCCCTGCGCGCGGCGGCCGCCTCGACCGACCCGGAGAAGCACCCGCACTCGCTGCACGCCACCTTCGTCCGGGCCGGCCAGTCGGGCAACGGCGTCGAGCTGGCGGTGGCGCGCACCCGCGACGGGCGGTCGTTCTCGACGCGCCACGTGACGGTCTCGCAGGGCGAGCGCGTCGTCATGACGATGACCGCGTCGTTCCAGCGCGACGAGGCGAGCCCGGAGTACCAGCGCCCCGCCGACATGACCATGCCGTATCCAGCCGGCCCGGCCGACCGCTCCAGGCGGGGCATGCTCGGGATCGACATCGTCGAGATCGGGGAGCCGGGCGACGCGAGATACCTGGCCTGGGCGCGAAGCCAGCAGGCGCTGCCGGCCGATCGCGTGCTGCACGCGTGCACCATGGCGTTCATGTCCGACTGCGGTGCCCCGGGCGTGGCGGCGTGGGCGATCGGCCTCGCGGCCGGCGGGCCCGACGGCTCCGGCGGCGATACGCCGATGACAACAAGCCTGGATCATGCGATGTGGTTCCACCGCCCCGGGCTTTGCGACGACTGGGTCCTGGTGAGCGCCGTTCCGCTGTCCACGGCGGGCTCACGCGGCCTGATCCTCGGCTCGGTGCACGATCGCGACGGACGCCACCTCGCGTCGTTCACCCAGGAGATGCTCATCCGGGCCGGCGGTGGCGGGGCCGCCCGGCCCCGGGCCGACGACCGCCCGTTATGCGGCTTTCGCCGTCTTCCGCGCGGGCTGGCCGTGTGGTCGATGGGCCATCGACACCAATCGCCCGGGACTCTGCGGCCCCCCGCGCTCCACCGCGGAGAATTAGGCACAGTTGTAGTTTTGCCGTCGGCCGGCCGCTGAGTCTGCGGGGCGTCCGGACGCGTTCCTCACGGGATCTACCAGCTGGTTTTCCCTAACTGCGGGGGAGATCCCGGCCCGGTACGGCGCACGGCGACCGCTGGCGTGCGCTGCTCGTATCTGGACGGAGTCGAGGTTTTGCCCTACTGTTGGGCCGGGGGCCGCGATCTGTCATGAGCCCGCTGGGAGGCAGCCTTGTCCCGCAAACTGGATTTCCCGGTCTTCGACGCTGACAACCACATGTACGAGACCACGGACGCGTTCACCAAGTACCTGCCGCCGAGCCACGCCGGACTGGTCAAGTACGTGCAGGTCAACGGGCGTACCAAGATCGCGCTGAAGAACAAGATCAGCGACTACATCCCGAACCCGACGTTCAACAAGGTCGCCCCGCCCGGCGCGCAGGAACTCGAGTTCAAGCTGAAGAACCCTTCCTCGCGGACGAAGCGCAAGGAGGGTGACAAGATCCCTGCCGAGCCGCCGAAGTACATCGAGTCGCTCCCGGCCTTCTTCAACCCGCAGGACCGTCTCGAGCTCATGAACGAGCTGAGCCTGGACCGGGCGATGATGTGGCCGACGCTGGCCAGCCTGCTGGAGGAGCGGCTGGCCGACGACCCGCAGGCCACCCACGTCGTCGTGC
>DASYXX010000841.1:0-9659 GCA_035934395.1 Streptosporangiaceae bacterium | reverse complement strand
CAACGACCTGCCCATGCTCACGCTCGTCGGCCACCCGAACGCCGTCAATCCGGACATGGCCCTGCGGGCAGAGGCGCGAAGCCGCGGCTGGCCGGTCCACGACTTCCGCTCGGGGCGCCGGGTCACGATGATCGCGCTGCCAGTCGCCGCGGGCGCAGGGGCGGTGGCGGGCGGGATGGCCGCCGGCGCCGCCCTGCACCGCCGCCGCACCGCCGGCTAGCCACCAGCCCGCGCATCCCTCACCCCGCACCGCCGGCTAAACGGGCGCGGGCGCGGGCACGGAGCAGGCTCATAGATGTCTTGACAGGCATATAACTGTAAAGGCATACTGCCTGGTATGACCACGATGGTATTCGAGGTGCTCGCCGAGCCACGCCGGCGGCGGATCCTCGATCTCCTCCGGGACCAGGAACGGCCGGTCGGGGACCTGGCCGACATGCTGCGAGCGAGCCAGCCCGCGGTGTCGAAGCACCTGCGGGTCCTGCGCGAGGCGGGCCTCGTCGAGGCCAGGGTCGACGCGCAGCGGCGCCTCTACCGGGTCCGGGCCGAGCCGCTGCGCCAGCTGGACGACTGGCTCGCCCCGTACCGGGCGATGTGGGCGTCGCGTCTCGACGCGCTGGAGAGCCATCTCGCCGAGATGGACCCGGACTCACCGCAGGAAAGGGCATGACATGGACGGCGACCTCGAACAGGCGGGCGACCAGTGGAAGCTGCGGTTCACCCGGGAGCTTCCGCACCCAGCGGAGAAGGTGTGGCGGGCCGTCACCGAGCCCGGGCACCTAGAGGCCTGGTTCCCGCAGCGCATCATCGGCGAGTGGGCGGTCGGCGCGCCGCTTACGTTCGAGGCGCGGGGTGGCGAGCATCCCGCCTTTGACGGCGAGGTACTGGCCTGGGACCCGCCGTCGCTGCTGGAGTTCCGGTGGGGCACCGACGTGATCCGCTTCGAGATCAAGCCGCACGAGAACGGGGCCGCCGCAGGGTGCACGTTCGTGCTCACCGACGCCTTCGACGAGCTCGGCAAGGCCGCACGGGACAGCGCCGGGTGGCATACCTGCCTGGACTACCTGGCGCACCACCTGAACGGGACCACTCCGCCGTGGGCGACCGGACCCAGGACGGGCTACGTGCACGACCCCGCGCGCCGTCACTGGAGCGAGGTGCACGCCGGCTACGTCGAGAAGTTCGGCGAGGCCGCGTCCGCGATCGGGCCGCCCGCCTAGGTAAACGCCGGGCCGCGCTCGGCGACGAGCTCGTCGAGCTTGCGCTGGATGGTGTCCCGCACCTTGTCGGCCAGGCAGGACACCGACTGCCGCTGGTCAGCGCCGGGCCAGGCGACGAAACCGTCGGTAGGCACCGGCGGGCAGAACTCGATGATCCAGTTGGACGGCAGCGGCACCGCACCGACGAGGCCGAGCCACGGGAACAGCGGCGTGACCGGGAAATACGGCAGGCCGAGCAGCCGGGCCAGGCGCGACCAGTTGCCGATCATCGGGTAGATCTCCTCGGCGCCGACGATGGCGCAGGGGATGATGGGCACGCCGGCCTGCCGCGCGAGCTTGGCGAAACCGCCCCGCCCGAAACGCTGGAGCTGGTACCGCTGCCCGAACGGCTTCCCGACACCCTTGAAGCCCTCGGGAAACACGCCGACGAGCTCGCCCGCGGCAAGCTGCCGCTGGGCCTCCTCGCGGCCGGCCCGGATGTGCCCGCTCCGGCGCGCCATGCTGGACAGCACCGGCACGTCGTAGACCAGGTCCGCGCTGAGCAGACGCAGGTTCCGGTGCTCGGGATGCTCATCGAACAGGCCGATCTGCAGCATGATCGCGTCGAGCGGCAGCACGCCCGAGTGATTGGCCACGACCAGGGCCGCGCCCGATGCGGGGACGTTCTCCACGCCGCGCATCCGGACCCGGAACCAGGTGCGGTACAACGGCCGGAACAACGGCATCAGCACCGCGGTCATCAATTGCGGGTCGTAGCCGGACTCGTCGACCTCGTAGTCTCCGGCCACCCGGCGCCGGACGAAGTCCACCGCGCCGTCGATCCGCTGCCGCCAGCCGTCCGCCTGGACTGGCCCGGACTGGCCCACTGTATCCCCCGCTCCCTCCGGGGCGCCTGGCCACGGAGGCTCCCTGATGGCGCCCCCAAGCTCGCCTCCGAGGCCGCGCTCGGCAGGCCGCCCGTCGCGACGTGCCCGCGGCGTGCCCGCGGCGTGCCCGCGACGTGCCCGCGACGTGCCCGCAGCGTGCCCGCGGCCTGCCCGCGGCGTGCCGCCGCCGAGCGCGGGCGGCCAGGCGCCTCGCTACTTCTTATTCCTGCGCTGAACGCGCGTCTTCCGCAGCAGCTTGCGGTGCTTCTTCTTAGCCATCCGCTTGCGGCGCTTCTTGATGACTGAGCCCATGGGACCACCCTCGCCCTGCGTCCTGGAATCCGGGTATGCACACGCGCACACCCGCTACCGAACGCCGGGCACACGCCAACGCCACAGGGTACCTCTGCCAAGGCCGCCCCCGTCACGCCGGCCGCCAAACACCGCCCCGTACCACCGGCGCCCGGGGCGCCGGGGTGACTCCCCGTTGGTCAGCTGACCGCGACGAAGGCGTCCCGCAGGTACTGGTTGACCGCCTGCTCCGGAACCCGGAACGACCGGCCAACCCGGATCGCCTCCAGCTCACCGGAGTGCACTAGACGGTAGACGGTCATCTTGGACACGCGCATGATCGTGGCTACTTCAGCCACGGTCAGGAACCTGACCTCGCTGAGCGAGGTTGCTGCGTCTGCTGCCATTGATAGCCCTCTTCCTGTGTGCGCCTAGCGAGTTCAGCGCACCAGTCACGCCCGTCTCCAGCGTAAGTCCTGTACGGAAAAGGGCAACCCCGGCGCGGGGCATCAATTCCGTTACTTCGTGTCTCCCCAATTGCGCTATGGCGTCGCGCCAATCCGTGGAGGGAAGGCAGAGCGACTGCTCAGGAGGCCACGGCGGCGGCCCGCCGGCGGGTGGTAGGTCAGCCGCCGCCCAGCTCGCGGCCACGGTCCCGCGCGGCCTCGATGGCGGCCAGGAACGCGGCCCTGACCCGGTGCTTCTCCAGCTCGCGGATGGCGTTGATCGTTGTGCCGCCGGGGGAGGTCACCGCCTCGCGCAGGATCACCGGATGCTCGCCGGACTCGCGGAGCATGGTGGCCGCGCCGAACACGGCCTGCTTGACCATCTCCAGCGCCGTGCTCCGCGGCATGCCGAGCAGGATCCCGGCGTCGACCATCGCCTCGACGAGGAAGTAGACGTAGGCGGGCCCGCTGCCGGACAGCGCCGTCGCCGCGTCCTGCTGCGACTCCGGGATCCGCAGCACCTTGCCCACCGGGCGCAGCAGTTCCTCGGCGCGCCGCAGGTGCGGCTCGCCCGCGTGGGAGCCCGGCGAGATCAAGCTCATCGCCTCGTCGACCAGGACCGGCGTGTTCGACATCACCCGGACCACTGGCACGTCATCGGCGAGCCTGCGCTCGATGAACGAGGTCGTGATGCCGGCGGCGACGGAGATCACGAGCTTGTCCGCGGTCACGCCCGCCTCGATCTCGCTCAGCAGCGCCGCCATGTCCTGCGGCTTGACCGTGATCACGAGCGTTTCCGCGCGCCGGGCGGCCTCCGCGGCGCCGAAGACCTCCACGCCGTAACCTTTGCGCAGCTCCCCGGCCCGCTCGTCGCGGCGCACGGCGGCGATAACTCCGGCCGGGGGCACCACCCCGGCCCGCAGCAGTCCGGACATGAGCGCCTCGCCCATCTGCCCGGCCCCGAGAACAGCGATCATGCCTGGAGACTACCTAAAGGGGCGGTTGGGTCAGCCGCGGGAGGCCAGCGAGCGCAGGAAGAACGCCAGGTTCGCCGGCCGTTCCGCGAGCCGCCGGACCAGGTAGCCGTACCAGTCGCTGCCGTAGGGAACGTAAACCCGCACCCGGGATCCCGCGCCGGCCAGGCGGAGCTGCTCGGCGGGCCGGATGCCGTAGAGCATCTGGAACTCGAAGCTGTCGGCGGTCCGGCGCGCCGCGCGGGCCCGCATGCCGGCGATGCTGATCAGCCGCGGGTCGTGGGTGGCGATCATCGGGTAGCCAGGGCCCTCGAGCAGCACCCGCAGGCACCGGGCGTAGCAGCGGTCCACCTCGGGACGGGCCGAGAACGCCACGCCCGGGGCCGCGCTGTAAGCGCCCTTGCAGAGCCTGACCCGCGACCCGGCGACCGCCAGCGCCGCGCAGTCGTCCGGGCTGCGCCGCAGGTAGGACTGGATCACGCAGCCGAGATCGGGGAAGTCAGGCCGGAGCTGGCCCAGGAGCCGCAGCGTCGGCTCCACCCGGGTGTGCTCCTCCATGTCCAGCGTGACGGTCGTGTCAGCGGCGCGGGCCGCGGCGCAGATCCTGGCGATGTTCTCGCGGGCGGTCTTCTCGCCGTGCTCGGCCAGGTCCAGGCCGACCGCGGTCGGCTTGACCGAGACCTCGGCCCGGCCGCCGCCGGACATCCCGGCCGCGTCCAGCCGCCCGAGCAGCCGGATGTACTCGTCGGCCACGGCCGCGGCCTGCTCCGGGTCGGCCGTGTCCTCGCCGAGGTAGTCGAGGCTGACCAGCAGGCCGTCGTCGAGCAGCCGCCGGGTCACGGCCAGCGCGTCATCCGCGGTGTCGCCGGCCACGAACCTGGCGACGACGTCGCGCGTGAGCGGGGCGGTGGTGACGATCCGGCGGACCCGTTCGCTGGCCGACGCAGCCAGCAGCGCGCGGCGCAGCATGCTCGGATGACCTCCTGAACGGGGAACGGCGCTGTTCCTGCCGCCAAAAGATTACTCGCGGGACCGGGTGAGATCGCCCTTCGCCCGCCGGAGGGTGATCGCAACGTTCGCCCCGGCGTCCGGCGGCACGATGACCTCCTGCGCCGCGGGCAGGCCCGCGGCCAGCAGCGTGGCGTCGACCGGGGTTGTCCGCTTGACCAGGGCCAGCGCGATCGGCCCCAGCTCGTAGTGCCGCGCGGCGGACCCCACGAAACCCACGTCAGCCCCCTCCAGCGACACCGGGTCGCCGTGCGCGGGCAGCCGGTCCTCACTCCCGTCCAGGTGCAGGAACACCATGCGGCGCGGCGGATGACCCAGGTTGTGCACCCGCGCAACCGTCTCCTGCCCCCGGTAGCAGCCCTTGTTCAGGTGCACGGCGGCCTCGATCCAGCCGACCTCGTGCGGGATCGTCCGGTGATCGGTGTCGAGCCCGAATCGCGGCCGCCGCGCGGCGATCCGCAGCGCCTCGTACGCCCAGATGCCCGCGAGCACCGCCCCGCGCTCTCGCAGCTCCGCGGCGGCCTCGGCCAGCCGTTTCCTTGGGATAAGAACATCTACTCCGAACGCATGGGTGCTGGTGTGGCCCGTCGCCTCGAGCCAGTCCGCGGTCCCGGCTGCCGCGCTGTCCGGCCCCATGACCGTGAGCACGGCGTACTCGGCGCTGACGTCGGCCGGCTCGACGCGCAGCATGAACCGCATCGACTCGAGGAACTCCAGCAGGGCGCCGGCGGTGCCCGGCTCGACGTGTGCCCAGACCTGCGTCCCGTCGTCGGTCAGCGTCAGGTGATGCTCGACGTGCCCATTCGGGCTGAGGATCAGCGCCTCGGCCGTGCTGCCCGGCGCCAGGTGCTCGAGGTCCTGGGTGGTGATGCTGTGCAGCCAGGACAGCCGGTCCTGGCCGGCGATCCGGATCACTCCCCGGTGGGACCGGTCGACCATGCCCAGGGCGCCGGTGCTGGCCTCGGGGGGACGACCCCCGGAGACCCCTGCTAGAACCCGCTGCTCGGCGAACGGGTTCCCGTAGTGCGCGGCGACCCCGGCATCGGGCCCGTCCGCGGGAACCGCCCCCGGGGCGGCCAGAAGGGGCGAGCTGTCCATGGACGCCAGGTTATGCGAGCCCGCGGCATTCCCGGCAGGTGCCGAACACGGTCAGGTGCCGCACGTCGGTCTCGAACCCGTGCTCGGAGTCCAGCGCCGTGACCAGGGGGCGCGCGGCCTCGGGGGGCAGCTCGGTCACCCGGCCGCACTTGCGGCACACCAGGTGCACGTGCTGCGCCTCGGCCGCGAGGTGGTAGCGGGGCGCGCCGTGCCCGAGGTGGGTGTGGGTGACCAGGCCGAGCTGCTCGAGCAGCTCGAGGGTGCGGTAGACCGTGGAGACGTTCACGCCGCGCGCCGTCTGGTTCACCTCGGCGCAGATCTCCTCGGGCGAGGCGTGGTGCAGCCTGGTGACGGCCTCCAGGACGAGCTGGCGCTGTGGGGTAACGCGGTAGCCGCTGGCCCGCAGCGTGGCGTCCCACGTCTGCGACATGAGCCCGAGTCTAGTAACCCCCCGATTAACGCGCTTGCCTCGGCGGCGGGCTCTGACATAGCGTTCTGGCTAACGCGGGAAAGGAGGTGGTCCAACAGTATGCATAGATGTCGGACTCGCGAGGTGGCTGTCCGCTAGCCGCCGTCCCGTGTAGCGTCCTCGGCTCGCGCCGGGGCGCGCTTCACCGGCCTGGCACAGGCTGGCACCGGGAGGTGCCAGGACCTGGGCGCCGCGAAGGCGGCGGTCGGCGAATACACGGCAGACACCGGACCCCCGGGCTGGCCGGCCTTGTCCAGCCGGTCCCCGTGACGGGTTCACCTCCAGTCCCTGCGGTTTCGGCTGCTCTGGGCTGGGCTGGTGGCCTGCTACGGGAGGCGCTCGGGGGCTTCTGCCGTTCTGTGTCGCCGCGGCGGGCGTGGTGTCGTCCGCTGGCTCAGGCGGTGTTCCCCGCTCGCCTACGGGGCCCCCTTGAGGCCCTCCGGCTCGCTCAGGCGGTGCGCTTGAGCTGCGCCGAGGTGTGCGCCTGCAGCGGCTGGCCGACGGCCGCCATGTCGTAGGCGTAGGCCAGGTCCGGCCCGACCAGGCCGTAGAGCCTGCGCCCGGCCGTGACCTCCTTGGCCGTCGCCGTGCGCACGACCGCGTCCGTGGCCATCTCGATCTTCGTCCCGGTCACCTCGCCCAGGTACATCTCGGCGATCCCGGTCGGGTGCACGATCAGCACCTCGAGCTGCCCGTCAGGCTGCGGCCGCCAGAAGCCGGTCTCCATGTGGCTCGGCCGGCCGAGGTTCCCGTGCTCGTCGAGCAGCCAGGTGCGGCTGGTGTAGATCAGGAACGGCTTGCCGTTGTGGCTGAACGTGATCTCCTCGCCGAACTGGGCGCTCTCGATCGTCGGGTAGCCGACCACCCCCGCGCCCTCCCAGTGGCCGAGCAGGAAGGCCAGCGGGGCCAGATCGGGATGCGGCTCGAGCTCACGGGTCATAAGGCCAGATTAATGTTCGCGGAGCGGTTTTGGATCCGCGGCGGGGGGTTGAAGGGGGGTCGGCCCCCCTAGGGCCAACACAGCTCGCGGAGCGGTTTTGGCTCCGCGGCGGGGGGTCAAAGGGGGGTCGACCCCCCTAGGGCAAGTGCTGACGTCACCATCTTGGGAGGCGACGGAACCCGTGGCCGAGCCCGGCGCGTCCAGGACACGCTCAGCGAGCACAGCCTGCTAGCTGCCCCGCCGGGCCAGGCTCTGGCGGTCGTCCTCGACGAACGCGATGTCATAAGGGCCCCCAGCTGCGCCGCGGATCAGCGCCTGAGCGTTCAGCAGCGCCCAGAGCCGCAGCCGCCACGGCCTGTCGCGGGTCTCGTTGCGCCTGGCCACGACCGCGAGGTCGTCGGCGGCACATATCGGCGCAGCTCGCCAGATCCGGGTCTCGACCATTGTCCCTGCCTCCTGGTGTCATGTGGCTGGCTCCACTGTCACCAGAGGCCGCGGTCACCACCACACGCGCCGGCCCACAGGAGTGCCCACAGGATTGAGCCATCGCGCCGCCGCGGCATGCTACTGGCGGGATGGGTGAGGCGGGTGTGACGGAGCTGCCCGTTCCGACAGCCTCCAGGCCCGCCTCACTCCTCAGTAAGTACCGTTAGGCGCGCTCTACGGGCTGTTCGAGTGTGGTCGATGGGCCACCGACCGCACTCTATGGGGTGTTCTGTCTGTGGTGATGTGACACAATTCATGTCGCCGTAGATGTGACACACCGGCGTGGCGTGCGGCATGTGTCGCCTGAGATCCGTTATGGCCTTGGTCATGACGAGACAGGCGGCGAGAATGAGGCTCATGGACGCGACGCTGGCGGCCGGGGTGAAGATCACCAACGTGTCGCAGTGGTGCCGGGTCAACAACGTGGACCGGCGCACGTTCTACCGGCACCGGGCCCGGATCGAGGCCGAGGGGTCCTGGCAGCCGCGGTCGCGGCGGCCCCGGTCCTCGCCGGGCGCGACCCCGCCCGCCGTCGTGGCGCAGATCGTGCGGCTGCGCGCGGAGCTGGCCCCCGATAACGGGGCGGACGCGATCATCGCCGCGCTCGGCCCGGCCGCGGAGCGCGACGGCTGGGCCGGGCGGGGCTGGCGGGTGCCGCACCGGTCCACGGTGAACAAGATCCTCAAGCGGGAGGGCCTGGTCACCCCGCAGCCCAAGAAGCGGCCGAAGTCCTCCTGGCGGCGGTTCGCCTGGGCCCGCCCCCGGGACTGTTACCAGATCGACGCCACCGAGGTGAAGCTGGCCGGCGGCGAGCCCGCCGTGGTGTTCGACGTGCTCGATGACTGCACCCGGCTGCTGGCCGCCTGCCGCGCCGCCAGCGCCGAGACCGCCCAGGCCGCGGCCGCCGCGATCTCCGCCGCCGCCGCGGACGCCGGCGCGCCGGCGATCGTGCTGTGCGACAACGGCGTCGCGTTCGGCGGCGGGATCGCCCGCGGCCAGGGCGCGTTCGCCCGCGCCGTCACCGGCCTGGGCGCCCGGCTCATCCACTCCACCCCCTACCACCCGCAGACCTGCGGGAAAGTCGAGCGACACCACCAGACCCTCAAGCGCTGGCTCGCCGCCCAGCCCGCCCCCCCGGCCACCCTCGCCGGCCTCCAGCAGATGCTCGACGACTACCGGGACTACTACAACACCCGCCGCCACCACACCGCCGTCCGCGCCACCCCCCGCCGCGCCTGGGATGCCGCGCCCAGCCACGGCGGCCCCGGCCGCCTCCCCCGCCAACACGACGCCACCGTCCACAAGCTCACCGTCGGCCCCAACGGCACCATCAAGCTCGGCCCTTTGTCCATCCACCTCAGCAACGACCGGGCCGGCCAGGTCATCACCGCCATCCGCGACCACGACCACGTCACCGCCTACGACCCGGCCGGCGAACCCATCGGCCACATCAAGCTCGACCACGACAAGCGCTACCAGGGCACCCTCACCCCCGCCGCATAACCCCCGCAGGCTGTGCCATATCTTCAGCGACAAACCTGCGACACATGTCCCGCGACAGGACACCCCATAGAGCGTGGTCGATGGCCCATCGACCACATTCCCCCCGGAGGCTCCGCGCACCCGCACACCGCCCGGCGGCCAGCAGACGCGTCACACGGGCCTCAGCTGCACCTCCAGCAGCCGCGCTGGTCGCTGGACAAGCCGTCAGGCTCGGTCCGGTGGCCAGAGTGGCTCGGGGATCTCGAGGCCGAGATCCGCGCCCCAGGTGTTGCGGTAGGCGATCTCGTGCACCGGGCGCCGCGCCGCGACGCCCCAGCGCCCGGTGGGGTAGCCGAACGACACGCAGCACGCCATGGTC
>DASYXX010000893.1:0-7748 GCA_035934395.1 Streptosporangiaceae bacterium | reverse complement strand
GGCCGCGGCGGCACGGCTCCGCTGCGGCTCGCCAACCGCCGGGGGGAGGATGATCTCATCGACGAGGGGGCGCGCCGCCTCGGCGCCCTCATCAGGGAGGCACAATGAGCGAGCCGAGGGGCAGGGCGCCCCGAGGGGAGCGGGCGACACAGAGCGACGGCGCGAGCCACTTCTCGACCGAGGCGCTCGGCGAGCCGGAAGGGCCCGGCCGGTACGTCACCATCGACGAGATCACCCCGGCCGAGTTCGCGCCCGGGCTGACGTTCCGTCCGGTGCTCGGGCAGCGGGAGATGGCCAACTTCGTGAACTACGCTCCCGGGGCGGAGGCGCCGCGGCACGTGCACGAGGAAGAGCAGATGGTGATCGTCATCGACGGGGAGCTGCACTTCGACCTCGACGGTGACGTGCGCACGATGACCCGGGGCGACGTGGCCGTCATCCCGCCCTGGGTGCCGCACGGGGCGTGGACCACCGACAGCAGCTGCCTCCAGATCGATGTCTTCTGCCCGCCCCGCAAGACCCTGCTGGCCCTCGCCGAGCAGCAGCTGGCCCCCGGTCAACATCACACTGCCCAGCAGGGCAGGGACTAGATGGACCTGGGCCTGGGCGGCCGG
Source organism: Streptosporangiaceae bacterium (assembly GCA_035934395.1). Lineage (GTDB taxonomy): Bacteria > Actinomycetota > Actinomycetes > Streptosporangiales > Streptosporangiaceae > JASHPR01. The sequence continues at coordinate 7,134 of DASYXX010000893.1, read as the reverse complement.
CGCGCGGTCGTCACCGGCGGCTCGAAGGGGCTGGGCCGGGCGATCGCCGCCGAGCTGCTGGCCGAGGGGGCGCAGATCGTGATCTGCTCCCGGCACGAGGCCGAGCTGGAGGCGACCGCCGCCGAGCTGCGCAAGGACGGCGGCACGGTCACCGCGCTCCGCTGCGACGTAACCGACGCGGACCAGGTGACGGAGTTCATGGCAGCCGCCGCGTCGGCCCTGGGAGGAGGCGGCGGGATCGACGTCCTGGTCAACAACGCCGGCGGCGCGCGGCCCGGCCGGTTCGAGTCGCTGACCGACACCGACTGGCAGGAAGACTTCGAGGTCAAGGCGCTGTCCCAGATCCGCTGCACCCGGGCCGCCCTGCCGTGGCTGCGGCAGAGCCCGGCCCCGCGGGTCATCAACATCAACGCGGTCTACGCCCGCTATCCGGACCCTGCCTTTCTCGCCTCGTCGGTGAACCGGGCCTCCTGCCTCAGCCTCGCCAAGGCGCTGTCGATCGAGCTCGGGCCCGAGGGAATCCTGGTCAACAGCGTGAACATCGGCTTCGTGACCACGCCACAGTGGGAGAACATCCACCGCCGCCGGGCGCCGGACACCCCGCCCGAGGAGTTCTTCGGGGGGCTGGCGGCACAGGAGGTTCCCCTGGGGCGGTTTGGACGCCCTGATGAGGTCGCGGGTATTGTGGCATTCCTGGCCGGCGACCGGGCGAGCTACATCACCGGGGCGTCCATTGACGTCGCCGGCGGCATGGGGAAGTACCTCTAGGGAAGTAGCTCAGGGCATGTGTCGAATGCTCGGGTATTGCGCACGCGACCGCGCCTCGCTGGCCGAGGTCATAGGCGATCGCGGCCTTCGCGCGTTCACCAAGCTGTCGGAGTTCCACAGCGACGGCTGGGGCATGGCCGCCTACGACGGCGGCCAGGCCTGCGTCGAGAAGGCGCCGCGGCGCGCGTCAGATGACCCGACCTACCGTGAGCTGTGCCGCCGCAGGCTCGGCGACCTGGGGCTCGTGCACCTCCGCCGGGCTACCCCCGGCCTGCCGGTCGAGGCCCGCAACACGCACCCGTTCCGTTACGGCGACATCATCATGGCGCACAACGGCGCGATCCATCCCCAGGACCGGCTCGGAGACCTGCTGACGCCCGCCGGGCAGCGGCGACTCGGCGGCACCACCGACAGCGAGCACTATTTCCTGCACGTCATGTCGCGCCTCGAGGAGAACCCGGGGGACCTGATCGCGGCGCTGGACGATGCCGTCGCCCACATCGACGCTCTGTTCACCGCCAACAGCCTCAACGCGATCTTCCTGACCCCGGACGCCCTCTACGCCCTCTGCTGGTACCGCCCGGAACGGATACCGCCCGCCGCCGTGACTCAGCACGGCTATTCGGGCCCGCCGGGACGTTACTTCGACCTCGCCTACCGCGCGACCGACGCCTCCGTGGTGGTCGCATCGAGCGGGTGGCCCCAGGACGGCTGGTCCTGGGTGCCCAATCGCCACGTCCTGGTCATCGACCGGGAAACCCTGCAGACCAAGGTGGAGCCGCTCCGCCCGAGGAGCGCGACCGTCACGCCGTAACCCGCCAGGTACCCCGCACACAAGGATGTGGTGGGCCCTTACCGTTCCTGGAGGAACAGCGCGGTGCCCACCACATCGCTCCGGGCGCGGCCTGGGCCAGCGGGTTCAGCGGCGGCCCCGTCGGCGCGGGCGATCACCTCACGGGCGCCGGGCTCTGCTCGGCGACGTCCGCCAGGTGCTGCTCGATGACGCGAATCTGAGTCGTGCGCGCGCTCCGCCGGTGCAGCACGGAGGCCGTCACGGCCCAAGCCGAGATCACGACCACCAGGCCGACGATGAACGCCACGGTGGTCAGCGCGTCGTTCAGGAGCTGCGTGTCGATCATGGGAACCAATCCCCTCTGCATGTTGACGCTGTTTACATGGCCAGTGTGACACCCCATGTAAACGGCGTCAACATATTTTCTGCGGCGTTCCTGGCTGCCGTTCCGAGCTGCCGTCCCAGGCCACCGACCCGCCCTACGCCGACCAGCCAGCACCTCGCCCGGCAAGCACCCCGCCCGCGCGGCTCCCCGACCGGCAAGCACCCCGCCCGCCAAGCACCCCGCCCGCTCGGCTCCCCGACCGGCCAGCCAGCCACCACGCCGGCCGGCAAGCACGCCGGCCGCCCAGCCGGCCCCCAGCCGACCAATTACCAGGCAGGACGGCCGACCACCACATCGGTCGGTCTGTCGCGCCGCCCAGCCCGTTTTACCCGCTTAAGGCGCATTTGCGGAACGCGGAGCACCCCAAGGAGTGTGGTCGATCGGCCATCCACCACCCTCTATCGGGGTCGATGGCCCATCGACTACACGGCCAGCCCGCGCGGAAAACGGCGAAAGCCGCATAACGCGCTCCATGGAGCTGACGGCTGGCAAGAACCGGCCGGGTAGGGGCGGGCGCTGAGGCGGGCGGGAGCGGCGGGGCTGTTGAGGCAGCAGGGAGCGGCCGCCAGGGCCGCAGGTATGGACCTGCCGCGCCTAGCCGACCGTCTCGGCCAGGCGGCCGGCGAGGTAGCGGCGCTCGGCGTCGGTGGCCGCCAGCTCGAGGGCCTCCCGGTAGCTGGCGGCGGCCTCCGCGGCGCGGCCGAGGCGGCGGAGCAGGTCGGCCCGGGTAGCCGGCAGCAGGTGATAGCCGCGCAGCGCGCCGGAGGCCTCGAGGTCGGCCACTAGCTTCAGGCCTGCGGCCGGCCCGTCCGCCATCGCGATGGCGACCGCGCGGTTCAGCTCTATCACGGGCGACGGCACCAGCTCCGCCAGCATGCCGTAGAGCCGGGCGATCTGAGCCCAGTCGGTAGCCGCCGCCTCTGCGGCGGTGGCGTGGCAGGCGGCGATCGCCGCCTGCAGCTGATAGGGCCCGGGACGGCCGCGCCTCAGGGCCGCCTCGAGCAGCGCGACGCCCTCGTCGATCTCCTGCCGCTCCCAGCGGGACCGGTCCTGGTCCTCCAGCCGTACCAGGTCGCCCGCGTCATCCACCCGCGTCGCCCGCCGGGCGTCATGCAGCAGCATGAGCGCCAGCAGCCCGGCGGCCTCCGGCTCGTCCTGCATCAGCTCGACCAGCGCGCGGGCCAGGCGGATCGCCTCCACGCACAGGCCGCCGCGGACCAGGTCCGCCCCGGCGCTGGCGGTATAGCCCTCGTTGAAGAGCAGGTAGAGGACGGCCAGCATCCCCGACCTGCGTTCAGGAAGCAGGTGGGCCGGCGGGACCCGGTACGGAATCCCCGCGTTGTGGATCTTGTGCTTCGCGCGGACCAGGCGCTTGGCCATGGTGGCCTCCGGGACCAGGAACGCCCGCGCGATCTCCGCGGTGGTCAGGCCGGCCAGGGTGCGCAGGGTGAGGGCGACCCGGGCCTCCAGCGGCAGCGCCGGATGGCAGCAGGTGAACATCAGCCGAAGCCGGTCGTCGCGGATGCCGCCGTCATCCCCTGGGTCCCAGCCGGGATCGTCGGTCGGCGTCAACACAGCTGCCTCCCTGAGCTTGACGGCCTCGGCCGCCCCGCGTCGGAGCCGGTCGAGGGCCCGGTTGCGCGCCACGGTCGTCAGCCAGGCTCCCGGGCGGCGCGGAACGCCCTCCCTGGCCCAGGTCTTCAGCGCCTGCGCGAACGCGTCCTGCGCGCACTCCTCGGCCAGGTCCCAGTTGCCGGTCATCCCGATCAGGGTGGCGACGATCCGGCCCCACTCCTGGCGGAACGCCTCGGCGACGGCGCTGCTGATGTCGTCGTGCGGGCTCTCGCCCGGACCGGCGTAGCCCGGGCCGGAGTCCGACGCCGTCAGTCCATCCAAAACGGCCTCACCTCGATCGTCCCGTAGTACCTCGCCACCGGGTGCTTCGAGGCCACCTCGATCGCCTCGTCCAGGTCGGCGCACTCGATCACGTCAAAGCCGGCGATCTGCTCCTTGGTCTCGGCGAACGGCCCGTCGGCGACCAGCACGTCCCCGTCGCGTACCCGCACGGTCGTGGCGTCGCTGACCGGTCGCAGACCCTGGCCGAACCGGCGCACGCCGCGGCCGTCCATCTCCTCGACCCAGGCCTGCGTCGAGCTCTCCTCGTCGGCCTGCTCGTCCGGGCTCAGCTCGACGGACTCGTCGCGGCAGATCATCAGCAGGTACTTCATGGCTCCTCCACGATCTCGATCGTCCCGGCGCGGTTCCGCGGCGATCGCCGCCCGGGCCGGTCACCCCTACGACGAATGCGAACATCCGTTATGGACGGCCGCTCTCCAGAATGCCGGTCCCGCCTAGTCCGGGCGCGATGTGGAGCGAATGCCGTCGAGGAGGACGTCCAGGATGTCCTGGATTGCTCCGGGCCGCTGCTCCTCGGACAGGCTAGCCAGGGGACCATCGAGGAGGAGCGTCGCGAGGCCGTGCACGGACGACCAGAACGCTAGCGGGGCCAGCTCGCGGCGTTCCGGGTCGAGGAGGCCGACGGCGACGAGCTCGTCGAGAGCCCCCGCCAGCACCTGATAGGGGCGCGAGGCAGCGATCCGCTCCTTGACGTAGGCCCGGCTGATCTTCTCCCGGCAGAACGGCGAGTGGTCGACAAAGGCCGCGTGGAACAGGCCGGGGTTTGCGACCGCGAAACCGATGTATGCGAACCCCAGGTTCCGGAACCGGCGGATCGCTTCATCGCCCGCGCTGGGCAGCGGCTCGCCGCGGTCGAGGCCCTCCTGCAGCGCGTCGCCCAGCGCGGCCACCGCGCGCTGCTTGACCGCTTGCAGCAGCTCGCAGTGGCTGGCGTAGTGCCGGTATGCGGCGGCGGCGGAGACGCCCACGCGGCGCGCCGCCTCCCTGAGCACCACGGCCTCCGGGCCGCCGTCGCGGGCCAGGTCGGTCGCCGCGTCGGCCAGCGCATTGGGCAGGTCGCCATGGTGATAGGCGGCACGGCTGACGCGAGTCGTTGTCATCGCTCCATACTGCTGCACGATGTCAAAGTTGACAACGTTAACACCGACTGGGGGGCACAGCATGCCGGGGGCTCAGGGTCAGCCGGGCACAGAGTGCTGGGCCGCCCCGGGATGCCGGGCGGGGTGATCTCCAGGCGATCCGCAGACAGCCTTCAGCGTGCTTGCACCTCGCGGAGGTGTCCTGGTGGTCATAGCGCGGCAGAGAGCCTCGCCGGACGTCTCCTGCTCCCACTATCCGGCATGCCGCGCATGTCACCCGGAGTGGCCCGGCCGCCCACGGAACCCGCCGGGCTTCCGGGTGACCTCCTGCTCAGCCGCCGTTCGCATCGGGTGGGTCGGGCGCGGTGACCGCCTGCAGCAGTTCGGCCATCGAGCCGTGGCCGAAATGGCGGGCCCAGCCGAGCGGGGTCGAGCCGAACCGGGCGTCCCGGATGTCCGGGTCGGCGCCGAGGCGGAGCAGCACCCGGGCCAGGTCGAGGTTCCCGTCCTCGGCCGCCTTGTGCAGCGCGGTCTGCCAGGGCTGGTCGCTCGGCATATCGGTCCGGCCCTTGGCATTGACGTCGAAGCCCAGCTCGACGAGGAGTTCTGCCGCGTCTGGCCGGCCGCAGGCGGCCGCCCAGGTCACCAGGGCCGGGCGCGCCGAGCGGACCTCGTCGGCGAGCCCGGGGTGATCGCGGTGGAGCCGGTCGACCGCGGTCCGGTCGGCGGCCAGCGCGGCGGCGACGAACGCGTCGGCCGGCGTCAGGTCGGGGACCGGGGCGCCGTATGCGACGAGGAGGTCGATCAGGTCGGCGTGCCCGGTGGTGGCCGCCATCTGCGCCGCGGTGGTGCCGTCGTCGAACGGCGCGGCGGTGCCCTCGTCGAACGGCGCGGTGACGTCGACGCCGTGGTCGAGGAGCAGCCGCACCCGGTCGGTCATGCCGTGGGCGATCGCCCAGACCAGATCGCCCCTGAGCATCTGGGACGGGGTGTCGGCCACTTCGCCCATCCGGGCCCTCCAGGGCCCGCCGTCCCCGGCTCCCAGGCCGAACTCGAACAACAGCTCCAGGTGGTCGTTGCCGGGCTCGAACATCCGGTTGTACAGCGCCTGGCCGTCGTTGGGATCGGCGCCGGCCTCGAGCAGGAGCCGGGCCAGGGCCAGCGAGTGGGGATGCCGGGGCTGGTTGACCGGGCCCAGCTCGCCCTCGCCGAAGACCCCGGTCAGCACGGTAAACGGGGGATGCGAGCCCTGCCAGAGGTACCCGGCGTTCGGGTCGGCTCCTGCGTCGAGCAGCAGCCGCGCCGCGCCGAGCACAGCGTCGGCGGCGATCTGCGGGTCATGCCGCGCGTAGGCCAGGTAGTACAGCGGCTCCGCCCGGTAGGGACCGCCCTCGCGGCGGGCCACGGCCGGGTCGGCGGCAAGGATAGCCCGCAGCGCGGGCACGTCAGCGGCGGCCGCGGCGGCGTGGACGTCATCCCGGGTTAGCTCGGGGTGCTCGGCGAGAAGCCGGCGGGCCTGCGCCCACCGCTCGGGCTGGTCATCCTGATACCAGAGGCAGGCCAGGCGCAGGAACGCCTCGGCCCTGGAGCCCGCCGGGGCGTCCGACACCGCCCCCGGGGGAACCCTGGTGTAGCGCTCGACCACCTCGAGGTAGTGCTTGAGACGCGGCCAGCTCGCGAAGCCGTAGCGGCGGGCCACGACCAGCTGCGCCGAGCTCAGCGTGAACGAGGCGGCGCTGGCGTCATCGAGGCGCCCGGCGGGATGACGCTCGGCCACCTCGGCCAGGGCGTCGGCGACGCCGGCCCGCACGGCTTGCCGCAGGTCCTTGGCCTGCTTGCGGAGCTGCTCGAGGCTGGCGTGGTCGGGCAGGGCAACGGAGGTCACGGTGACTCCTTTCGCGAGCCTGCGGTCCGCTCCGCCAGGCCGAAAGGAGTAAACACCGGCCGTAAACCCGTTGATCAGCTCAGGTAGGCTCTGCCCTTCCCGCGGACTGGAGGCCCCCTGCGGGCCCGCGTCTCAACGGTACCGCACGCAGGTGGCGGCGGGCCGGGTCAGCCGAGCCAGCGGTCGAGCCAGTCGAACTGCTCCGCGAGCACGTGCAGCACGGACTCGCGCGCGAGGTATCCGTGGCTCTCGTGTGGCAGCAGCACCAGCCGCGCGGTCCCGCCATTACCCTGAATGGCCTGGTAGA
>DASYXX010000811.1:0-3757 GCA_035934395.1 Streptosporangiaceae bacterium | reverse complement strand
GGCCGCGGCCGGGTCGGCAAGGCCTGGCAGGAGGCGGGCCGCCCGGGAGACCCGCGGTGCCCGGCCGGCGGACCAGGAGGATAGCCGCAGCCGCCGCGGTGAGCCCGGCGACTACCACCGAGTAGACAAGCGCTGTAGCGTGCAGGCCGTACACCGTGGTTGTGACGCCGCCGATCACGGCAGTACCGAGCGCCACGTAGCTGACGATGTAAATCGCCGTGATCAGCCCGGCCTGCTGTCCGGATGGGACCAGCACGACCGTGCCGCGGTAGGCACCCGTGAACGCGGGGCCCCAGCCGAGCCCCGCGACCGCCGTGCCGAGGAACAGGGCCGCTGGCGTGCCGGTCTCAATCGCCGCGAAGGTCACCAAGGCACCAACGGAAAGAGCGATGCAGCCGGCCAGCATCACGCGAGAGGGGTCTGCCTTCGTGAGCGCGCCGGCGGCCGCGGCGGCGCTGGTTCCGCCGAGCAGGAGGAGCACGACGCCGCCCCAGAGCAGGTTGCCGGAGTGCAGCAGCTGGGCGACGAGCGATGGTCCCAGCGAAAAGTAGAAGCCGACCAGCGCCCACAGGCCCACCAGGCAGGGCACCGCCGCGACGAATGCGCCCCTGGCCGGGCGCGGCACGCTGACCTGCGGCCGCAGCGAGCTCAGGGCGCCAGGACGGGGCGTTCCGGGCTCCGCCATCGCCAGGACGGCGAGCGCGCCGGCGGCAAACGCCCCCAGCAGTATCCACCAGACCAGGCGTGTCGGCGCTGGAGCGTATTGCGCCAGCGCGCTCGCGCCGATCGCGCCCAGGGCCCCGCCGGCGGCAACCGCCGTGCTGGACAACAGCGGCGCCGCGCTACCATGCGGCCGCAGGTCCTGCAGCGCCGCGGCGGCCGCGCCGGTGATCAGGGCGACCGCGACACCTAGCAGCGCCCGGGCCCCGAACAGCAGCCCGACCCCGTGCGCGAGCAGGAACAACCCGAACGCGGCGGCACCCGAAACCAGCCCGGCGAGAACCACGGGCCGACGGCCTACGTAATCAGAGAGCGAGCCAGCGAAAAGCAGCGTGACCAGCAGGACGACGATGTTCACGGTGAACAGCAAGGTCAGCGTGATGGCGGAGAACCGGAACTGCTCCTGATACACTCGGTACAGAGGCGAGGCCGCATTGTTCGCCGCGAACGCCAGGTCCGCGATGGCGGCCATCGCGCCGAAAGCCACGCCTTCGGGCAGGACGAGCCGTCGCTCCGGTTTCCCGCTGACTGCCTGGTCGTGCCTGGCGTGGCCCTGCGTCCTCGTGTCGCGCATCTGCCGGTACCTTCTCTTGTCAGGTCGGTCTGTTCACTGAACTATTTCTGGCCCCGCGGCCTGGCGCCCGGGCGTCCTGGGCCGCACGGTGTCCGCCGCTCGAGCCGTTATGCGCGTGGCACGGTGCGTGCCAGGAAGTCCCGCATCAGCGCGGCGATCTCGGCTGCCTTGTCTTCCAGCGCGAAGTGGCCGGTCTGCAGCGCGTGGTACTCGGCGTCCGGGTGGTCGGTGAGGATCTGCCGGACGGCCTGTTCGGGGAAGATCTCGTCGTTAGCGCCGGTGGCGACCAGCACGGGAGGGCGGCGGTCCCGCAGGAACTCCTGCATGGCCTTGAAGACCGGGACCTGGTTCGGGATGTCGTACAGCAGGTCGAGCATGATCTCATCGACGCCGGGGCGGTCGATGAGCGCCTTGTCGATGACCCAGTTGTCCGGGTCGATCCGCGAGGGGTCCTGGACGCCGGACAGGTACTGGCCGCGCAGCCCGTCCCGGTCCAGGTAGGAGCGCGCGGCGTGGCGGTGCTCGGTGGATCCGTCCGCCCAGTACTGGCCCAGGGTGGCCCACCAGCCCCGCGGCTCCCAGGGGTACAGCGGCGCGTTCTGCACGATGATCGCGGACAGCCGTTCGGGGTGCCGCAGCGCGAGCCGGAATCCGACCGCCGCGCCGAAGTCCATCACGTAGATCGCGAACTCGCCGATTCCGAGCTGCCCGGGCAGGCCGTCGGCCACGTCGGCCAGGTGGTCGAAGGTGTAGCCGAACGCGGACCGGTCCGGCACCGCGCTGTGCCCGAACGCGGGATAGTCCGGGGCGATGACGTGGTAGGCGTCCGAGAGCCGGGGGATCAGGTCGCGGAACATGCGCGAGGAGGACGGGAAGCCGTGCAGCAGGAGCACGACGGGCCCGCTGTCCGGCCCGGCCTCGCGGTAGAAGACGTTGACGCCGCCGACGGCGGCGGTGCGGTAGTGGACGGGCCCGGTGCGGTCGGCGGATGCCATGTTGTTCGCTCCTTTGATGATTTCTGTGTCGAGGACATGGGCGCACCGCCTCACGCCCGGTAGGAGCCGAGCAGCCGCGCGGCCTCGGGCTTGCCGAGGGCTCCAGCTTCCTTGAGAATCGGCGGGACCTCGGGGTCGGAGACGAACTTCGCCCACGCCGCCTCGTCCATGTCGAACAGCCCCCAGACGCGGTTTTCCTCGGTGGGATCGCGGAACACCGTCGAACCCTTGGAACCGTGCAGGGCCCGCTTGTCGGCGACCTTAGTGCTGAACACATCCAGGAATCGGTCGACGTCCTCGACGGTCGTTGTGGCCAGGATCATGACTGTCCTCCTCAGGAGTGGATTGCTTCGGATCTTGCTGCTCGCCGACCGGTTCGGTTGGCGTAGGGCTCATTCTCCGGACGAAGGGCGGCCCCGCACGCTTGGCCGGGCCGGCGTTGCGGCGTCACGATGCGGCCTGCCGTCGGCCGGGGCCGGGTCAGACCGGGAAGGTGACCCCGGTCAGCTCTTCGGAGACGGTCCACAGGCGGCGCTGGAGGGCCGTGTCGCGGGATTGCCGGCTGGAGCGGGCCAGTTCCGGGTAGCCCCGGGTCCCGAGCAGTCCGCGCGGGCCGTAGTACTGGCCGCCGAGCACGCCGGGGTCGGTCGCGGCGCGCAGCGTGGGCAGGGGTGCCGGGCCCGCAGCTCGGCGGCGGCGGCGCGGACGGACTCCAGCGAGGCCAGGTCGAGGGGCTGGACCGTGACGGTCGCGCCGGGGGCGGCGCCGGCGATGCGGGCGGCCGCTTGCTTGCCCTTGTCGGTGTCCCGCACGGCCAGCACCACCGACGCGCCGCGTGCGGCCAGGACCCGGGCGATCTCGAACCCCAGGCCGGTGTTCGCGCCGGTGACCACGGCGACCCGTCCGTGCTGGCCGGGCACGTCATCGCTGGTCCATCTCGCGGTCATGATTCCTCCAGATCGTTGGTAACTATGACGTACGACTTAGATTGGTACCGGCTGGTATCCGGTGTTGAACACATCGGGCTTCAGAGAACCTGGCCTTGCCCGGTCCTCTCTGGGTTGTCTTGCGCGTCAGTTATGTGCGGGCGGCTGCGGATGAACGCGACGGTTGCGAGGGCGGCGAGCCCGCTGGCGATTCCGGGAACCAGCACGGCGACGTGAAGTGTCCCGGTGAAGGCATCGCCGGCGGACGCCAGGATCGTGTGCTCAAGACCAGGTGGCGGGTCCGAGGCCGAGCCGTTGCTCACCGCTCGAGCCACATGAGCGGCCAGGCCGGGCGCGACGCCGTGTTGGACGAGCTCGGCTGGCAACCTGGAGGCGAGACCGCTCGTGATGATCGTGCCGGTGATGCTCGCGCCCAGCGTGTTGCCGACCTGCCGGAACATGTTGACGGTCGCGCTGGCCATGCCGCCTTCGCGGTGAGGCACGCTGACGACCGCGGCTGCGGTCGTTGGCGGGAGGATCAG
>DASYXX010000805.1:0-4143 GCA_035934395.1 Streptosporangiaceae bacterium | reverse complement strand
CGGCGGCCACCCAGCCAACCCGCGGTCGGCGTCCTGCCCAGCCTGTCCGCCGTAGACCTAGACCGTACCGCCTCGGCGCCTGTCGTTGTGGCTTATGGACCGCCGCCGCCGGCGCGCCGTGGGCGGCTGAGTCCTCCCGGTTAGGACGACCCTACCTCGGTCTTGCGCTTAAGGGTCGTGAGAACCTCATCTACCAGCCCGTACTCCTTGGCCTCCTCGGCCGTGAAGAACTTGTCGCGCTCCACGTCCCGACGAACCTGATCCTCGTCCTTGCCGGTGTGCAGCGCAATAACTCTTTCCATCGCTGTGCGCATCCGCAGGATCTCTCTGGCCTGAATCTCCAGGTCGCTGGACTGGCCGTAGCCGCTCTCCACGGCGGGCTGGTGGATCAGGATCCGCGAGTTGGGCAGCGCCATCCGCTTGCCCTTGGTACCCGCGGCCAGCAGGACAGCAGCCGCCGACGCCGCCTGGCCCAGGCAGAACGTCTGGATCTCCGGCTGGATGTACTGCATGGTGTCGTAGATGGCCATCATCGAGGTCATCGACCCGCCAGGCGAGTTGATGTACATCAGGATATCGCGGTCGGGGTCGATCGACTCCAGCGTGATGAGCTGGGCCATCACGTCGTTCGCCGACGCGTCGTCGATCTGCACCCCGAGGAAGATGATCCGCTCCTCGAAGAGCTTGTTGTACGGGTTCATCTCCTTGATCCCGTACGACGTCCGCTCGACGAACGACGGCAGGACGTACCTGGACTCCGCTGGCTGCCACAGTCCCGCCGGCCCTCGCTGCGGACCGCCCGTGCTGCTCACTGTCACTTCCTCCGCTCCTGGTCGCCAGGTCACGAGACCGCGCCCACCGTCGGGACCTCGGTGGCGCTTCGGATCACCCTGTCGACGAATCCGTAGTCCTTCGCCTCGTCCGCGGTGAACCACCGGTCCCGGTCGGAGTCGGTCTCGATCTGCTCGACGGTCTGGCCGGTGTGCATCGCGATGCGCTCGGCCAGGGTCCGCTTCAGGTAGAGGATCTGCTCGGCCTGGATCCTGATGTCGGTGGCCGTGCCGCCGATCCCGCCGTGCGGCTGGTGCATCAGGATCGACGCGTGCGGCATCGCGTAACGCTTGCCGGCCGCGCCCGCGCACAGCAGGAACTGCCCCATCGACGCGGCCATACCCATCGCGTAGGTGGCGACGTCGTTCGGCACGTACTGCATCACGTCGTAGATGGCCATCCCGGCGGTGACCGAGCCCCCGGGAGAGTTGATGTAGAGGCTGATGTCCCGCTTGTCGTCCTCGGCCGCGAGCAGTATCAGCTCCGCGCAGACCCGGTTGGCCAGGTCGTCGTCGACCTGCTGGCCGAGGAAGACGATCCGGTGGCGCAGCAGCCGCTGGAACAGCTGGTCGCCGAGCGGCATCGGCGGAGCCTCCGCGACCCGCGCCACGAGGCGCGACAACTCCTGGTCCTGGGCGGGCGTGCTCACGGTGCCCTCCTCGCTTTCTATTCCCTCGCCGCCGGCCATGACGCTCTGTCGTTCGCGCCACCGGCCGCACAGACGTCGTTCATACGTCGTTGACAGTGACCATAACCCGCGGCCAGCGCCGGGAAGTCCGCCGCCCGCGCCTGTTCGCTGTGGGCGCAGGCTCGCGGCTCCGGCGCGTCACGATGCTCAACTTCCCCCACCCTCACCGCCCGGCCCGCCCTCACCGCCCGGCCCGCCCTCACTGTCATCGCCGGCTCCGGTCCCGGCGTCCGCCCCGGACTCGGGCGCGTCGCCGTCCTCGCCGGCGGCCTCCCGGGCGGCGGCCCTGACGTCGACCGGCCGTCCCGACTTGTCGGTGACCGCGGCCCGCTCGGCGAGCAGCCTCAGCGCCTTGCCCCGCAGCACGTCGGCGGCGACCGACCCGAGCTGGCCGCGGTCTGACAGCTCCTTGGCCAGGCGGTCGGGTGAGACGCCCATCCGGTAGGCCTGCTCGGTCAGGTACCCGGCGAGCTCCGCCTGGTCCACTCCGAGCTCCTCCTGGGTGGCGAGCTTGTCCAGGACGAACCCGGCCTTGACCGAGCGGCGCGCGTCCTCCGCGAACTGGTCCTCGAGCTCCGCGGCGGTCAGGTTCGCGGCCTCGAGGTACTCGTCCATCGTGTTGCCCGAGCGCTCCAGCCGGTCCGCGAGCGCCTGCTGGCGGTTCTCGATCTCGCGGGAGACCAGGCCCTCGGGAAGCGGGATGTCGATCCTGCTGAGCAGGGCGTCCATCGCCCGCTCCCGGGCCTGCCCGGCCTGGCCGACCCGGCGCACGCTCTCGAGCTGCGCTCTGGTGCTGGCTCGCAGCTCACCGAGCGTGTCGAACTCGCTGGCGGACTGCGCGAACTCGTCGTCAAGCTCGGGCAGTTCCTTGACCTTGACGCTCTCGACCTTCACGGTCACCTCGGCGAGGCTGCCCTGGCGCTTGCCTCCAGCCAGTAGCGCGGGGAACGTCTTGGTCTCGCCGGCGGCCATCCCAGCCAGGGCCTCGTCGAGCCCCTGGAGCAGCCCGCCGCTGCCGACCTCGTAGGAGTAGCCGCTGACCTGCGCGTCGTCGACCGGCTTGCCGTCCACCTCGGCCGACAGGTCGATGGAGACGAAGTCACCTGGGGCCGCGGGCCGGTCGACGCCCTTGAGCGAGGCGAAGCGCTCCCGCAGCACGCCCAGGTACTCCTCGACCTGGTCCGGAGTGACATCCGCGTCGTCCACGGTCACCGCCAGCCCGTCGATGTCGGGCAGCTCGAACTTCGGGCGGACGTCGACCTCCGCGGTGAACGCGAGCTCCTTGCCGTCGTCGATCCTGGTGATCTCCACGGCCGGCTGGCCCAGCGCGACGACGTCGTTCTCCTCGAGCGCCTTGCCGTAAAGCTGGGGGACGGCGTCGTTCACCGCCTGCTCGAGCACCGCGCTCCGTCCCACCCGCACGTCGATGACGCGCGGCGGCACGCGGCCCGGACGGAAGCCCGGTATCCGCACCTGCCGGGCGACCTCGCGGTACGCGCGGTCGAGATTCGGCTTCAGTTCCTCGAACGGAACTTCGATCGTGAGCCGGACACGGGTCGGGCTCAGCTCTTCGACATCGGTCTTCACGGAGGGTCACTCCTCGATTAAGGGCACTCAGAACCGCCGCACCCCGGGCCCAGGTGGTCACGCACGGCTACGGCCGCCAAGTCTAGGGCAGTCTCGGCGGCTTGAGCGCGCCGCAGGGGCGCGGACGGTTCACCCGGTGCGGGTGGTGATCGAAAGCGCAGGGCCGCACCACGATCGAGGGGATGGCGTGCCGCCCCCAGGGCGAACGGGAGTGGCAGCGACGTCGGCCCCAACCCGTGAGGAGGCGCAGATGACCGCACCGCATCCGGCATCGTCCGGCCGCCCGGACGGAACTCAGGCCAGCGTGCAGGCCAGCCAGCCGGAGACCGCCGTTCCGCAGCAGCGCCAGGCCGAGACGGGCCGCGCGACCGTGGAGGAAGTGGTCGCCGAGCGAAGGCTCGCGTCGCTGGGCCGCAAGTCCTGGCTGGTCGTCCTCACGGCCGCGGTGGGCTGTGTGGCGGTCGGCATCCTGCTGCTGGCCTGGCCCAGCGCCACGCTGACCATCGTGGCCATCCTGCTCGGCGCCTCGCTGCTCGTCAGCGGGCTGCTCAGGCTCTTCGACGGCTTCACCGCCCGGGACGAAACCGGCGGGATGCGAGCCGCCTACATCGTGATCGGCCTGCTGGCGATCCTGGCCGGCCTGTACTGCCTGCGGCACCGTGACGTGACCATCTTCCTGCTGGCGCTCCTCGTGGGCGCCTACTGGATCGTGCACGGGGTCGCGGATCTCGCCGTGGCCGCGACGTCTGGTCCTATGCCCGGGCGCGGGCTCAGGGTCGTGGGCGGGCTGTTCAGCCTCGCCGCCGGCATCGTCGTGCTGTTCTGGCCCAGCATCTCGCTGGTCCTGCTGGTCACGATCCTGGGCGCCTGGCTGCTGTTCTACGGCGTCGTACTGGCGATGCTGGCCTTCCGCCTCCGCCGGGAGCTGAAGCGGGAGCTGAAGCCCGCGTAGCCGGATGCGAGGGCCGGCCGAAGGCTGGCCCGAGCAGACGGCAGGGGGCTCCGGGGGGGCCCGGCCGAAGGCCGTGCCAGATGCG
>DASYXX010000804.1:0-3083 GCA_035934395.1 Streptosporangiaceae bacterium | reverse complement strand
TTGATCCTGGTGGCTTATTCGGGTTCTGCTATGCGGCGAGGCTGAGTTCGAGGCGTGCGAGGTGGCTGGTTCGCCGCCGGTCCAGCGGGGTGCCGGTCCAGTACGCTTCCAGCCGGAGCAGGTTGAGCGCGCAGGCCATGTAGCTGTGGTCGAGGCGGGTTTTGGGCAGGCCGCGGTAGCGGGCGCGGCGGGCGCCGTGGCTGGCGGCTTGGTGCATGGTGCCTTCGACGCCGGAGCGGCGGGCGTAGTCGGCCTGGAACGGGAGCGTGTGCTGCCCGGCACGGGCGGCGGCCTGGGCTTGGGCTAGGTCGCGGGGCAGCAGGGAGATCTGCCGGCGGCGGGTTTTGGTGCACAGGGTGCGGGCCGGGCAGGGGCCGCAGTCGCTGGCGGCGAAGGTGGCCACGGCGGCGTCCTGGCCGCGCTGGGTGCACGGTGTCCAGGTTGCCGCGGTCTTGCCTTGCGGGCAGGTGACGGTGCGGGTGTCGTAGTCGATGGTGAAGTCGGCGCGGGCGTAGCCGCGCCCGGCCCGGGCCTGCGGGGAGGTGTCGGCCAGCAGCGGCCCGATCAGCGCGATGCCGTGCCGGGCCAGCTCGGTGACCACGAGGGCCGCGCTGAGGTATCCGGAGTCGGTGTAGTGCCGTGCCGGGGCCAGGTTCCGGGCGGCCAGGTCGTCGTGGATGACGGCGGTCATCTGGTTGTCGGTCACCGTGGCATCGGTGGTGGCCACGTTGGTGACCAGGTTGGGGAACACCAGGTGCGCGCAGCCGGTGCCGTGCTCCCGGGTACTGCCCGTGGCGGGCTGGCCCGGCGGGCGGCAGCTGCAGGGCGGGGCATCGTCGCAGGTCTCGGTGATGTGCAGCTTGTAGCCCAGCCAGTACGTCTCCCGCTTGGCGGCGGGCCGGGCGTCGGTGTCATACGGGGAGATGATCCGGGCATGGCCGGGCGGGACACCGTCGCCGTCTGGCTCCTTGTCCCGCCGCTTGATCACCTCCCGCCCGTCGCCGGTGATGATCCGGGTGTAGTTCTGCAGCAGCACCCGGCGCAGCACGTCCACCGCCGGCAGCTCGCGCAGCCAGCCCGGCGCCGTACTGTCATAGGCCGCTTCCAGCAGCGCGTACCCGTCGCGGGCGTAGGCCAAGGCCAGCTCATCGCGCCGGGCCTGGCTGGCCGGCGGCCGCCAGGAGGTCATCGGGGTGCCGTAGCGGCGGGCGAAATCGGGCACGCAGATCCGCTGGGCCAGCCAGGCCGGGTGAGCGGCGGCCAGCGCCTCCAGCGCGGCCCGCACGCTTTCCCCGGCCAGTTCCAGCCGGCCCAGCGCCGCCACCGCGGCGATCACGTGGGTGGAGTCGGTGCGCTGCTTGCCGCCCGCCTTGACCAGGCCAGCCCCCGCCAGCTTCGCCAGCAGCGCGTCCAGCGCGACCTGCTCCAAGCCGGCCCGGGCGACCCGGCCCCGGAACTCGGCCAGCACCGTGTGGTCAAAGCCCGGATCATCCAGGGCCAGGCCCAGCAGGTACTTCCAGTCGAGCCGGACCCGCACCGCCTCGGCCGCCGGCCGGTCGGCGAGATTCTCCGCCCGCTGCAAGACAGTCACCAGCGCCAGCCGCGACGGCGACCAGCCCGGCTTGCCCCGCACCCCGAACGCGGCCGCGAAGTCCTCATCAGCCAGCCATCCGCCCAGCCGGTCACGGATCAGCACCGCCAGCGGCCGCTCTGTCTTCCTGGCCCCGTACATCGCTGCGATCACCGCCGCGACCTGCGGATCCGGCTCCGGCCACGGAACAGGCTTCATGCACATCACATACCCGATTCCGCGGCCGGGACGAGGGACAACAACGACCGCGGACCAGATCATGGCCTACATCACGAACCCCGTACGGGCAAACCAGGCACCCGCCCGGCCCACCCCGAATAAGCCACCAGGATCTTTTCGGGGGTAAAACCCTTCGTGATCACGGGGACCGCCGTCCGGGGTCGGGGGGAAGGCGCTACTCGGCGCCTTCGGCGGCGATGGTGGCGGACATCTCGATAGCGGTGAGCTTGAGCGCGGGCACGATGCGCGCCGCGGCGTCGTCGGTCATCCGGGCCTGCGGTCCGGAGGTGGAGATGGCCAGGGGCGCGGGCGCGTCGGGCACGGCGACCGCGAAGCAGCGCACGCCGATCTCCTGCTCGCCCTCGTCGACGGCGTAACCCTGCTTGCGGATCACCTCGAGGTGAGCGACCAGCAGGTCCGGGTCGGTGATGGTCGTGGGAGTGTAGGCCGGCATGCCGCCTCGCTCCAGCAGGGCCCGCGCCTCGCCCGGCGGAAGCTGCGCCAGCAGGGCCTTGCCGACCGCCGTGCAGTGCGGGCGGACCCGGCGGCCCGGCTCGGTGAACATCCGCATCGAGTGCGCGCTGGGCACCTGAGCGATGTAGACGACCTCATCGCCGTCGAGCATGGCCAGGTTGGCGGTCTCCCCCGTCTCCCTGACCAACTGAGCCAGGAACGGCCGCAGCCAGGTACCGAGCGTGCGGCTGGAGGTCTCGCCCAGCCGGATCAGCCGCGAGCCTAGGGTGTACCGGCGCGAGGCCTCCTGGCGAACGTAACCCCGGTTGACCAGCGTGCGCATCAGCCGGTGAACGGTGGGCAGCGGGAGCCCGGAGTTGGTCGCGAGCTCGGACAGGCCCAGCGCGCCGCCCGCGTCGGCCAGCATCTCGAGCAGGTCGAAGGCCCGCTCGATGGACTGCACCCCGCCCGCGGCTCGGCCGTTCCCGTCCTGGGCGGCCCGCTCGGTCCCCTGAGTTGAATCAATCACGCTTCCATGATACAGAATTTTTAATTCACGAATCAAAATTCTGCGGGTCGCGGGTCGCGGGCCACGAGGACAGCGGTCCGGCGGACGGCTCGAGCGTGTGCGAGCGCCTTGGCGGGCGACGCGGCAGATCTGGAGCGACGTGAAACTGGGCGTCCACCACACTAGCGCGCCGCCTGGCTAACGACATGATTGCCACAGCCATGCTGCCAGGACAACATGATGGCCACAACCATGCTGTTCGATGGGCGCAGGGGGCGGGTGGCTCGGTGGAGCAGGGGGCCGGGGTGGCTC
>DASYXX010000774.1:0-20061 GCA_035934395.1 Streptosporangiaceae bacterium | reverse complement strand
ACCGCCAGCGGATGCGGCTCGAACGACGCCCCGAAGCCGCCTTCGTACCTGGCGTTCCACCGCAACCGGTCCGGGTGGCCGACCAAATTCTCCGCGAGGCACCCCCAGCTGAGTCGGTGGCTCAAGATCGTGGTAGCTGAGGTACGGCTACGGTACCTGAGCTACCACGATAATGGCCTGGCGACGGGACAGGCGGGGCCGCACGGGCGCAGTACACCTGGCCAGCCGCGATCGGCCACGACGCTGCCGACCTGGATGGCCACCTGGCACGGCCTGCCGGTGATATCGGGCCAGCCATACCTGAGGATGAGAATCCCGTCCACCGCCATCGCGTTGTCCCGGCCGATGTCCTGCCATCGCTCCTCGGCGGGGTGGTAGGCCTGCCCATCCAGCTCTACCCCGAGGCCTAAGCCCTCGTAGAGGTTGTCGAGGTACTGGCGCCGGGAATCGCGGCGAATCAGGACCTGACGTTTGGCGGTGGGCAGGCCGTGAGGGCGCTCCACGTAGCGCACATAGGGGCGCAGGTGAGCTCGGTCCGCCAGCGCATCTTGCTCCTAGACCCCATCGCGTCCAGGAGGAGGGAGGGCATGGTCAGCGCGGTCACTGGGCTCGGCCCGCAGCGCGCCAATGTGCGCGAACGCCCAAGACGACCGCCTGCCTGGCACGCTAGGCAGGCTGGAACTGGCGCAGCATCGCCTCGAGCGCGGCCTGGTCGGGGCCAGTGAACGGGCTGGCGGAGGGCGCGTCGAGCAGGGTGGCGAACAAGGCGGTGCGGTCACGGGTGACCGGCGGCAGGTGGGTGCTGAGGATGGCGGAGGGGCCGAAGTCGTGCAGGGGCCGGAACGAGGCGGCGAACTTGGCGGGGTCGACGGTGTGTACCCACGGGCTGTCGATGGTTGCCCACAGCAGTTGCGCCGCCCGCAGCTCTTCTGGGCTCACGTCCGCGGCGTCCTCGGCGGCGGCCAAGGTGGCGGTGGGTAGCGGGGCGCCGAAGCAGTCCGAGCTGAGGCAGACGCCGTTGCTGGTGTCGAGGACGCCCACGGTGGCGGGGTTGTCGAACAGCGGCGGGCGGAATCCGGTCAGCCGCCGGTCGCCGACATCGAGGGACTGGCCCGGGTTGAGCAGGTAGATCCGGTCCATCGGCAGCGGGCGCTCGGCGGACATGATGCCGGCGCCGGCGAACGTGGTGACCACGCGTGCCTCCGGGGCAGCGCCGAGCAAGGCGAACAGCCCGCCGGTGTGGTCGCGGTCGGGGTGGGTCAGCCAGATCCAGCGGACATCGGGCGGGTCGATCACCGCGGCCAGCGAGGCCACGAAGTCCCGGTCGGGCAGCCCGAGGCCCGTGTCCACTACGACCGGCTGCGCGGCGTGGATCACGAACGCGTTGACCGCGAGGAAGCCGAGGCCGGGGACCTCCAGGTAATCGCCGAGGACACTGATGTCGGGATGGGCGCGGTAGGTGTGCATGTTTCCCCCTTGGCCGGTAGCTGGGTTCGGGTCAGAACGGAACCTGGACGGCGAGCAGACAGTCGGCGTGGCCGCGACCGGACAGGAGGCGGCAGAACTCGACGGCGTCGGTCTCGATAAGCGGGCCGCCCTCGCCGCTGGCCGAGGTCCCGCCTGCGGGCCCGGTCAGGTGCAGCGTGTACGGCTGACCATGGCGGGCGGCCCACTCCGCGGCCACGTCGGCAACGAGCACCCCGTCGTGGTCCGCGGTGAGGACGTGGGCGGCGCCGGTGGCGCGGGCGATGTCGACGCGATGCATCCACGGGTCGCGGGTGAGGATGACGTCGATGAGGTACCCGATCGTCCATGCCTCGTCGCGGCCTCCCACCTGCTGCAGCTCGGGCATGACGCGGCGGCGGATGAAGCCCGGCGCGCGGCGCCGCCCGCGGGCGGCCTTCGGGGCACGGGCGGCGAAACGGCCGGTGATCTGCTCTGGCGTCATCTGCTGCCGCTCGTCGACCTGCAGTCCGGTAAGGGCGTCGATGAACACCCCGCCGCGGCGGCGGGCGAGCTTGAGCTGCCTGTTGTTCTCCCGGATCGAGGCCGCCATCTCCACCATGCCCAGCGCGTGCGCAGCAATCGCGCGCACGTCCCAGCCAGGGCAGTCAGTCGGTCTGGTCCAGTCGCCGGGGCGCAGCGTCCGCAGCAGGTCCGCGAAGCGCTGGTACTCGGTCGCGGCCAGCCGCATCGCGACCTCACGCGACAGCACCGGCGTACGCGGCGCGCTGAGTGCGGTCATGGTCACCGGCTCCTCCCCAGCGGCGGGCCGGGCACGCCGACCTCGTCGCAGTACATGTCCACCAGGCGGGGCAGCTGGCGGCGCCACCGGATACCGCCTGGGTCGTTGGCCAGCTGCTGGTCGACGAACCCGCCGACGATCGCCGTCCAGACATCCAGGTCGGCCTGGGCGCGCACGCCGCACCGGCGCAGCGTCTCCCGCATCCGCTCATACGCCGCGATCGACGCTGCGAAGGCATCGTCGCCCGGGCGGAAGCCGGGAATCGTCCGCTGGTTCATCAGCTGGTAACGGGCCAGGTCGGCCACTGCGAAGTCGAAGAACGTCTCGGCCACGGCGAGCATCCCGCCGCGGCCGGCTGCAGGCGGTGGCATGGCGTCGAACACATCACACAGCTCGCCCCAGGCTTGGGCGAACATCGCGTCGTAGATCGCGTTCTTGGAGTCGAAATGCGAGTACAAGGACGGCGAGCGCATGCCGACCCGCCCAGCCACCTCCCGCAGGGTGACCGCGGACAGCCCCTCCTGACGGGCGATCTCCCACGCCGCATCGACGATCTCCCGCCGGGTTGCCTCACGACGTTCGGCACGCCTATCGCGATTAGGCAAAGCGCTCATGGTTAGGCAGTATGCTGACCTGCTGCTCCCTTGTCAAGGCACCGGCGGCCGGCATCAGGCGGCAATAGCGCGATGCCGCCAGTGCTCCCTGACCATCGGGCCCGCGGTCCATCTCGGCGATCCCGAAGCGAGCGGCGCCACGCCGCCCAGCCAGCAGCCCACCCACCGACCGAGCGCGCCGCAGCCCTCACCGGGACATCGCCTGATACCGCACCGACTTCCCGGCCGGACCTCTTAAGCAGGCCCTAGGTCATCCGCCCCTACATCACGAACCCGGGCTGTAGTACCAGGCCGTGAGGTTAGCCGTCGGAGACGGTGATGCCCAGGGTCTCGGCTAGCACGGGGGCGAGGAGGATCAGCTGCGCGGTGCTGATCATGGCTCCGCGCAGCGAGCTGGAGTCGACGATGATGCCGAGCGCCGCGCCGCGCAGGTCGGTCGCGTCCATGGTCACGCCGGTGAAGTCGGTCTTGGCCAGCCGCGAGCTCGGGAACGCGGTCCGGGTCAGCGTCGCGCCGGCGAAGTCCACCTCGCGCAGGTCGCAGTCATCGAAGGTCACGTCGGTGAGTTTGGCGCCGCGGAAGTTCACCGAGTCGAGCTTGCACCCGCGGAAGGTCACCCGGCGCAGCTCCGCCCCGAATACCTCCGCGCCAGCGGCCATGCTCGCGACCAGGGACGCGTCCGTCCACTGCGTCTCCGCCAGGCCGGTCGCGATCAGCCGCACGTCGCGCATGAGCACATCGGTGAACCGGGCCCGCTGCAGCCGTCCGCCCTGGAACGAGACCCTGGTGAACGCGCATTCGACGAACCGGCTGCTCGCCGCGCGCGGCTCGTCGAGGCTGAGCTGGTCGAAGTGCAGGCCGTCGTACTCGCTGCCGGGCGCCAGCCCGCCGGCGTGCGGCGCGAGCGCCGCGGCGAACGGTAGGTCGGCGAGATCCTGCCAGTCCATGACGGAGCAGCCTACCGGCCGACCGCTAGTGGCCCTGGCATGAGCGCCGGAGGGGCAAAAAGGCGCCCCGGAGGCGTGGGAAATACTGCTCGGATCAGCGTAGACTCCCGGCCGTGCGATATTACCGTGAGCTCTGGCTCTGGCTCGGCGCCCTGTTCCTCGCGCTGTTCGCTTTTCTGACGGCCGTCGCCGTTGCTTATTTCCTGAAGAGCGCAAATTACTCGCTCTTCGTGAACGGGTGGATGCTCGGTGCGCTCGTTACGTTCCTGGCCGCCTTCACGAGCTTCTTCGGCGCGATAAGGAGCTGGCCATTCCCGCCGGGGGCCAAGCCGGACTTCCCCGATATCGACGTGGAGATATACGGCACCGGCTCGATAGACACGCAGCGCGAGGGCGGCAGCGGCCTCGCGGTCCCCGCACACCTGCGATCGTTCAACGCGCGGTTCAGGAACACCGGGAGCGAGCAGGGCGCCAGCCTCACCGTGCTGCTCTACGTCAAGCTCATCCCGGGCTCCTGGGGGCGCGTCGGCGAGGCCGTCTGCCCGCCGCCGGACTGGGCGCTGCCCCCGTCGCTGAGCCTGAACCCGATCGTCATGCCTTTCGAGCTGCCGCCGGGCGCCGCGGTCGCCGGGCACCTCGTGTACGAGATGCCCGGCTATTACCTGGACAAGATCGCTGAACCAATCGATGCGCGCCTGGAGCTGTGGGACCACGTCACCGACAAGCGAATGACGGTGCCAACCCAGATAGGCAGCTACGACAAGAGCAAGATGATTCCGTCCTCCGGCAGCGCCGAGATCCTCGGCCCTGAATACGAAAGCCGGGCGGGTCAGCAGGACGACGCGAGCCAGGCGGCCCCCTGACCCAAAGTCGCCGGAACGGGCCCCCGGCCGAACCGATCTCTCACGGAGGCCAGCTTGACCACCACCGACCTCGACACGCTGTCCATCAACACGATCCGCGGCCTGTGCATGGACGCGGTCCAGAAGGCCAACTCCGGGCACCCCGGCACGCCGATGGGGATCGCGCCCGTGGCGTACACCCTGTGGCAGCACTTCCTGCGCTTCGACCCCACCGACCCCATCTGGCCCAACCGCGACCGTTTCGTGCTCTCCGAGGGCCACGCCTCGGCCCTCCTCTGGGCGCTGCTGCACCTGACCGGCACCCGCGCCGTCGACCCGGACTACGAGGTGCTCGGGACCCAGGCCGTCACCATGGACGACCTGAAGACGTTCCGCCAGCTCGGCTCCCACTGCCCGGGCCATCCGGAGTACCGCTGGACCAGCGGCGTCGAGGCAACGACCGGCCCGCTCGGCCAGGGGGTCGCGACGTCGGTCGGCATGGCGGTCGCCGGCCAGTGGCTGACGGCCCGCTACAACCGCGGCGACTTCACCCTGTTCGACTTCAACGTGTACGCCCTGGCCGGCGACGGCTGCATGATGGAGGGCGTCGCGTCGGAGGCCGCCTCGCTGGCCGGCCACCTGGAGCTGTCCAATCTCTGCTGGATCTACGATTCGAACCGGGTGACGATCGAGGGCCACACCGACATCACGTTCACCGAGGACGTCGCGGCGCGCTTCATCAGCTACGGCTGGAACGTGACCACGGTCGCCGACGTCAACGACACCGGCCAGGTGGCGCGCGCGCTGCACTCGTTCCAGGCCGAGCACGAGCGGCCCACGCTGATGCTGGTGCACAGCCACATCGGCTACGGCTCACCGGTCGAGGACAGCCCGAAGGCCCACGGCGAGGCGCTCGGCGTGGAGGCCGTCAAGGACACGAAGCGCTTCCTCGGCATGCCGGAGGACGAGGACTTCTACGTCCCTGACGGGATCTACGACCACTTCGCCGAGGGCATCGGGCAGCGCGGCAAAGACGGGCGCACGGCGTGGGAAGCGACGTTCGGCGCCTACCGCGCCGCCTATCCGGAGCTTGCGGCGGAGATCGAGCAGATGCAGCGCCGCACCCTGCCGGACGGCTGGGCGGCCGACCTCCCGGAGTTCAAGCCGGACGCGAAGGGGCTCGCGACCCGGGACTCGTCCGGGCAGGTGCTCAACGCCGTGGCCCAGCACGTACCGTGGCTGCTGGGCGGCTCGGCGGACCTCACGCCGTCGACCAAGACGCGGCTGACGTTCGATGCGGCCGGCGACTTCCAGCCGGACGACCGGCCCGGCCGCAACCTGCACTTCGGCATCCGCGAGCACGCGTCGGCGGCGATCGCCAACGGGCTGGCGCTGACCAAGCTGCGGCCGTTCTGGTCCACGTTCCTGACCTTCTCCGACTACGCGCGCGGCGCTATCAGGCTGTCCGCGCTGATGGAGATCCCGGTCCTGCACATATTCACGCACGACTCCATCGGCCTGGGCGAGGACGGGCCAACCCACCAGCCGGTCGAGCACCTGGCCTCGCTGCGGGCCATGCCGGGGCTGCTGGTCTTCCGGCCGGCCGACGCCAGCGAGGTCGTCGAGACCTGGCGGGTCGTGACAGCGCTGCATCATGAGCCCGCCGCGCTGGTCCTCACCCGCCAGGCCCTGCCCACCCTGGACCGCTCAGAGCTCGGCTCTGCCGCGGGGGTGGCGAACGGCGGCTACATTCTGGCCGAGGCGAGCGGCGGCCAGCCTGAGGTGATCCTGCTTGCCACGGGCTCCGAGGTGCACCTGGCCCTCGAGGCCCGCGACGAGCTGGAGGCGGGCGGCATCCAGACGCGCGTCGTCAGCATGCCCTGCTGGGAGCTGTTCGACCGGCAGCCGCTGGAGTACCGGGAACGGGTCCTGCCCGCCCGGTTGAAGGCGCGGGTCGCCGTCGAGCAGGGCTCCACGCTCGGCTGGGACCGTTACGTCGGCGATCAGGGCGCGGTTGTGGGTATGCACACGTTCGGCGCGTCCGCGCCGCTGAAGCAGCTGCTCACCAAGTTCGGGTTCACGCCCGAGCGGGTTGCGGAGGTCGCGCGCGAGCGCCTGGCCGGAACCGATCCGGCCCGATGAATCCGACCTGACGGAAGCCCTGGAGGAAGCACCGTGTCTCCCCGCCCAGCCCACCCCGCCGTCCCGCTGCGCCAGCGCCCGGCCTGGAAGGCGCTCGAGCAGCATCACTCCGAGATCGCCGGGCGCCACCTGCGCGAGCTGTTCGCCGAGGACCCGGGGCGCGGCGAGCGCCTGACCGCCGAGGCGGCCGGCCTCTACCTCGACTACTCGAAGAACCGGGTCACCGACGAGACGCTGCTGCTGCTGCGCCAGCTGGCCGAGGAGTCCGGCCTGGAGCAGCGCCGGGATGCGATGTTCGCCGGCGAGCGGATCAACGTGTCCGAGAACCGGTCGGTGCTGCATGTCGCGCTGCGGATGCCGAAGGGCAGCTTGCTGGTCGTCGACGGGGTCGACGTGGTGGCGCAGGTCCACGAGGTCCTCGAGCGCATGTCCGACTTCGCCGGGCGGGTGCGTTCCGGCGAGTGGAGGGGCTTCACCGGCAAAGCGATCAGGAACGTGGTGAACGTCGGGATCGGCGGCTCGGACCTCGGCCCGGTGATGGCGTACGAGGCGCTGCGTTACTACACCCGGCGCGACCTGACGTTCCGGTTCGTGTCGAACGTAGACTCGACCGACTTCGTGGAGGCGACCCGCGACCTGTCGGCGGACGAGACGCTGTTCATCATCTCGTCCAAGACGTTCGGCACCCTGGAGACGCTCACGAACGCCCGCTCGGCGCGGGACTGGGTGGTCGGCGAGCTGGGCAGCGAGGAGGCCGTCGCCCGGCACTTCGTCGCGGTATCCACGAACGCCGAGCGCGTCGCGGAGTTCGGCATCGACACCGCCAACATGTTCGGCTTCTGGGACTGGGTCGGCGGCCGCTACTCGATGGACTCCGCCATCGGCTTGTCGACTATGGTCGCGATCGGGCCGGAGCGTTTCTACGAGATGCTGGCCGGGTTCCACGAGATGGACGAGCACTTCGCCGCCGCGCCGCTCGAGCGCAACCTGCCCGCGCTCATGGGCCTGCTGGCCGTGTGGTACGGAGACTTCTTCGGGGCGCAGACCTGGGGAGTGATGCCCTACGACCAGTACCTGAAGCGGTTCCCCGCCTACCTTCAGCAGCTCACGATGGAGTCCAGCGGCAAGCACGTGACGATCGACGGGACCACCGTCGACTACGACACGGGCGCGGTCTACTGGGGCGAGCCGGGCACCAACGGCCAGCACAGCTTCTACCAGCTCATCCACCAGGGCACGAAGCTGATTCCGCTCGACCTGATCGGCTTCGGCAAAAGCCTCAACCCGCTGGGCGACCACCACGACATCCTGTCGTCCAACGTCTTCGCGCAGGCCCAGGCGCTCGCGTTCGGCAAGACCGAGGAGCAGGTCCTCGCCGAGGGAACCCCGCCGGAGGTGGCGCCGCACCTTGTGATGGAGGGCAACCGCCCGAGCAACGTGCTGCTGGCCGAGATCCTCACTCCGCGGCTGCTGGGCACGCTGGTGGCCCTGTACGAGCACAGCGTGTTCACCCAGGGCACGATCTGGGGGATCGATTCCTTCGACCAGTGGGGCGTGGAGCTCGGCAAGGTCCTGGCCGTGCAGATCATTCCCGAGCTGGAGAGCCCGGCCGAGCCCGAGCTCGCGCACGACTCGTCCACCAACGCCCTGATCCGCCGCTACCGGAGCCTGAAGGGGTAACCTACCCGGGCGAGACGGACTGGCGGAAGCGGAAGAGGTTGCCTGGGTCTACCTCGGCCGGGCGAGTTGCCGCCGTGCTATATACCCGGTAGCATGCTGCGCATGATACGTGCCCAGGTTGGTTCATGAGCGTCCGGCACGCACTGCTCGCGCTGCTCAGCGAGGGACCCAAGTACGGGCTCCAGCTCCGCGAGGAGTTCGAGGCCCGTACCGGGGAAGTCTGGCCGCTGAACGTCGGACAGGTCTACACCACGCTGCAACGGCTCGAGCGCGACGGACTGGTCGAGTCCGACGGCAGCGCCGACGAGGGCCCGCAGAAGGGCTTCCGGATCACCGCAGCGGGCGAGGAGGAGCTGGCCGGGTGGCTGCGGACGCCGCCGGACCTGTCGTCCCCGCCCCGCGACGAGCTGGTGATCAAGGTGCTGGTGGCCGCGCGGCTGCCCGGTGTCGACGTGCACGAGGTGATCCAGACGCACCGCCGGTACCTGGTGCAGCTGATGCAGCAGTGGACCCGGATCAAGGAGGAGGACGACGGGCACGACGTGGCCCTCGGGCTGGCCGTCGACGCCGAGCTGTTCCGGCTGGACTCGGTCACCCGGTGGCTGGACGCCGCCGACGGCCGCCTCCGCCGCGCCGCCGCCGAGGGCCCGCCCCCTCCGGCGGCGGCGACGCCACCGCTGCCGCCGCTGCGGCGCCGGACGGGATTGCGGCACTGAGCGAGCGCCAAAACACCGGGCGAGGGATCAAGGGAGACACAGCATGAGCATGCTGGAGCTGCGCGACGTCGTGAAGGTGTACGGCGAGGGGCCGACCGAGGTGCGGGCGCTGCGCGGCGTGGACCTCTCGGTCGACGCCGGCGCGATGGTGGCGGTGATGGGCCCGAGCGGGTCTGGCAAGAGCACCCTGCTGACGATCGCCGGCAGCCTCGAGGACCCCAGCGGCGGCGAGGTGCTGATCGACGGCGCCCCGCTGCGGCAGATGTCGCGCAACGAGAAGTCCCGGCTGCGCCGCCGCACGGTCGGCTACGTGTTCCAGGACTTCAACCTGCTGGCCGGGCTCACCGCGGCCGAGAACGTGGCGCTGCCGCTGGAGCTTGACGGAGTCGCCGCCCGGAAGGCCCGTGCCGCCGGGATGCAGGTCCTCGAGGACCTAGGCCTGGGCGACCGGGCCTCGCGGTTCCCTGACCAGCTGTCCGGCGGCGAGCGGCAGCGGGTCGCTATAGCCCGGGCGATCGTGGGCGATCGCCGCCTGCTGCTCGCCGACGAGCCTTCGGGGGCGCTCGACTCGGCCAACGGAGAGGCGGTCATGCGCATAGTGCACGCCGCCTGCGCGCGGGGCGTCGCCGCGGTGGTGGTGACCCATGACGCGCAGCTCGCGTCCTGGGCCGACCGCGTCGTGTTCCTGCGCGACGGCCGCGTGTCCGACCAGACCGCCCCGGCCGACCCCGATTCGCTCCTCACCTCGGGCTCGTGACCGCGAGCGCGCCGGGGATGCCCGGGTGAGGCACCCGGGCCTCCGTGTCCGCGCCGGGCGGCGTTACCCTGAGCCGCAGTGGCCGGACACGACAT
Source organism: Streptosporangiaceae bacterium (assembly GCA_035934395.1). Classification (GTDB taxonomy): domain Bacteria; phylum Actinomycetota; class Actinomycetes; order Streptosporangiales; family Streptosporangiaceae; genus JASHPR01. The sequence continues at coordinate 10,023 of DASYXX010000774.1, read as the reverse complement.
CTCCTGGAACCATCCTGCGGGAACCTTCAACCTGAGGGCGGCGGCGGTCGTCACGCGCGGCGGCAGCGTCCTGCTGTGCACCGTCGACGGGCTCGGGTACTGGTTCCTGCCCGGCGGCCGGGTCCGGTTCGGCGAGTCGGGCGAGTCCGCGCTGACCCGCGAGCTCGCGGAGGAACTCGGCCACGACCTGCCGGCCGGGCGGCTGGCGCTCGTGGTCGAGAACATCTACGCCGAGGGCGCGCTGCAGCACGAGATCGGCCTGTACTACCACCTGCCCTGGCCCGACACGCTCGACGACAGGGACCTGCGGCGTGGCGGCGAGCCCGGGCACGCGTTCCGCTGGACGCCGGTCGCCGAGCTCGGCTCCGTGCGCTTCGAGCCCGCCGGGCTGATTCCGCTTCTGCAGGATCTCCCGGATGCGCTGCGGCACGTGGTCATCGGCGGTTAGCGCTGCCTGGCCGTTTCTCTGGCTCAGACCATGACGGCGCCGCCGGCGACATCCAGGATCACGCCGGTGATCCAGGCCGCCTCGTCCGAGGCCAGGTAGACGGCGGCACGGGCCACGTCCTGCGGCGTGCCCAGGCGCCGCAGCGGGTGCATTCCGGCGAGCTGCTCTTGCACCGGCTCCGGTATCTGCTGCTGGTTGCGCTCGGTGAGGATGGTCTCCGGGGCGAGGCAGTTCACGCGCACCCCGGACGGGCCCGCCTGCGCGGCCAGGTCCTGGGTGAGGATCTGGATGCCCGCCTTGGCCGCGGCGTAGGGAACCGGCGAGCGGGCGTCGGGCCGGCGGGCCGCAGCCGACGACATCGTGATGATGGTCCCGGCTTTCCGCTCCTTCATGCCCGGCAGGAAGCTCTTGACGGTCAGGAACGTGGCGGTGAGGTTGGCGTCGACCGAGGCGCGCCAGCCCTCTTCGCTGATCTGCTCGACCGGCCCGGGCGGGACCGGGTTGCCTCCGGCGTTGGCGACCAGCACGTCGACGGGCCCGAGCTCGTCCTCGATCGTACGGCGCATAGCTTCCACTTCGGCGAAGCTCGTGACGTCGGCGGCGACCGCGATCGCGCGCCCGCCCGCCCGCTCAATACGCGCGGTGACGGCCGACATCGCCGCGGCGTCCCGTCCGTGCACGACCACCCGCGCGCCGTGCTCGGCGAAGAGCGCGGCTACCGCCGCGCCGATGCCGTGCGAACTGCCGGTCACCAGAACTACCTTGTCCTCGAGGCTGCCCATCGGTCCCTCCGCCTGCGATCACAGGGTCGTGATCTTGCCTGAAGCACTCGATCGAAGCTTAGTTGTCTAATCATTATAACGTCAAACGATTAGAACTATAACGTAAAGCGGCCGAGGTGCCGGACGGCGCCTCGGGACCTGGAACGCGGCAGCCCCAGCTGACCCTGTGGTCAATGGCCCAACGACCACCCTCTCTATGGGGGTCGACGGCCCATCGACCCCGCGGCCAGGCGCCGCCGGGTGGCCCTCCTTGCCCACCCTCCCCGCCAAGGACCGCACGGCGCGCTCGCGCCGGTCGCCCGCGCCGCAGGCCTCAGCGCAGCGGCGGGACCACGGCCTCGATCAGGCGCGGGCCCGGCTCCGCGAGCGCCTGCCGCAGCTGAGCGGCGAGCTCGCCAGCGGTCCGGGCCCGGCCGGCCGGCACGCCCATGCCGGTGGCCAGGGCGACGAAGTCGAGGTCGGGCCGGGACAGGTCGAGCAGGTCCCGGGCGGCGCCGCCGGAGGCGGCCGCGCCGACCCGGCCGAGCTCCATGCCGAGGATCGCGTAGGAGCGGTTGTTGAAGATGATCGTGGTGATGTCCAGCCCCTCCCGGGCGTGGGTCCACAGCGCGGAGATCGTGTACATCGCGCTGCCGTCGGCCTCGAGCGCGATGACCCTCCGGCCCGGGCAGGCGACGGCGGCGCCCGTGGCCAGCGGCAGCCCCTGGCCGATCGCGCCGCCGGTCAGCGTGAGCCAGTCGTGCGGCGGCGCGCCCGCCGTGGCCCCGGGCAGCCACAGCCCGGACGTGTTGGCCTCGTCGGAGACGATCGCGCCCTCGGGCAGCAGCGCGCCGATGACCGCCGCGGCGCTCTCGCCGGTGAGGCCGCCGTCGCCGTCCGGCGGCCGGGGGCGCTCGGGCTCGCGGGGCAGCGGCTTGGTGTCCGGGGCGATGAGATCAGCCAGCGAGGCGAGGGCGCCGGGCACGTCGTCGCCCGGCTCGGCGAGCACGCTCACCCGGCAGCCGTCCGGGACCAGGGAGCTGAGCTGGCCCGGGTAGGCGAAGAACGAGACCGGGGCGCGCGCGCCGGCCAGGATCAGGTGGCGCGCGCCCCCTAGCTGCGCGGCCGCGAGCTCGCCCAGGTAGGCCAGCCGGTCGACCGCCGGGATGCCCGCGCCGCGCTCGAGCCGTGCGGGGAACGTCTCGCACAACAGCCGGGCCCCGGTGGCGCGGGCCACCCGGCTGGCCGCCTCCAGGCCCGGCCGCCGGACCGCGGCGCCGCCGAGCAGGATCACGCTCGGCTCCCCTCCGCGCAGCAACGCGGCGACGGACATGATCACGTCGCCGGGGACCGGGAACGCTGCCCGCACCGGCAGCGCGGGCACGGGCTCGCCGCCCTCGGACCACGAGACGTCGGCCGGGAGGATCAGCGTCGCGATCCCGCCGGGCGGGGCCGCAGCGGCGGCCACCGCCTGGGCGGCGTCGGCGGCCACGTCGGCGCTGCGTGCCGAGCGCCGGACCCAGGCGGACACCGAGCCGGCCAGGGCATCGATGTCGGACTCCAGCGGCGCGTCGTAACGCTTGTGGTAGGTGGCGTGGTCGCCGATGACGGCCAGCAGCGGCGTGCGGGCCCGGCGGGCGTTGTGCAGGTTGGCCAGCCCGTTGGCCAGGCCAGGCCCCAGGTGCAGCAGCGCAGCAGCCGGGCGGCCTGCCATCCGCCCGTAGCCGTCGGCCGCACCGGTCGCCGCGCCCTCGAACAGGCAGAGCACCCCTCGCATGTGCGGGACCGCGTCGAGCGCGGCCACGAAGTGCATCTCCGAGGTCCCCGGGTTGCTGAAGCACACGTCCACGCCGGAGCCGACCAGCGTGCGGATCAGGGCCTGAGCGCCGTTCATGATGTCCTGCCAGAAGCCGGGGCTACCGCGTGGTAGGGAGCCTATCGGCCGCCCGCCGCCGGACCGCGCACCGGTAACGTGGCCCAGGAGAAAGGAGAGCCATGCCAGAGATCCTCTCGTCCCACTATGACCTGCTGAACGCCCAGGTCGCCACGCTCGCCACGATCGGCCCCGACGGCCGCCCGCAGCTCTCCGAGGTCTGGTTCCTCGCGGATGGCGACACGGTCAGCCTGTCCCTCAACACCGCGCGGCAGAAGACGAAAAACCTCCAGGCCAACCCGGCCGTGACCCTGCTCATCCTGGACCTCGCGAACCCCTATCGCTACCTGGAGATCCGCGGCGACGCCGAGATCACCCCTGACGACGACTACAAGTTCGCCGACCGGCTCGGCGCGAAATACCAGTCAGACCTGCGCGACCGCGACCAGCCCGGCGACACGCGGGTCGTGGTGACCATCCGCCCGGCCCGGGTCCGGACCTGGCCGTAGGCGTTCAGCCGTATTGCGCCCAGGAACCGCTGACGCAGTGATACATGGCGCTGGAGGCGAGGTACCAGGACGGCGCCGTGCAGCTTCCCGACGGCTTGCTGCTTCCCGCGAACACCTTGACGCCGTTGAGCAGGACGTATGCGCTGGCCGCGCTGCCGGTGAACCCGTTGAGCTGAATGGCCGGGGTGAACACATTGCCCTGCGGGTACACAGAGATTCTGTCGCCGAAGACCGAGAATCCGCCGACCTGACCGAGCGTCGCGATCGGGTTGTTGGCGTGGTCATAGGCCTCGATGAGCGGGGTGGTCGATCCCTGCGTACCGCGCAGAGCGACATCGGCCGCATGCGCGTCGGTGAGATCAAAGCAGGTTTGCGGTGCGTCGGTGGCGGGCGAGTGAACGCTGCACCCGCCAGTCGCCTGCGCCGGGCTCCCCCCGGCTAGCATGCCCGCCACGACCAGGGCACCGGCACCAGCCAGAACCGAGAGCACATACCGCACGTTCATCAGATACCCTCCCAAGCTATGGCGCGGCTTTCCCGCGGCCGCCGAATGACGCATGACATTGAGCAGGCCAAAACAAGCGAAATCGTAGCGGTGGTCATTAACCCGCTGCCACCGTCCGCGGCCACATCCGAATCGGCATCATTTGTGAGCCGCGGGACTAGCTGGCGGTTTTACGCGGAGAAGCCACCGGCTGGAAATGGTAGCGGGGGCGTCGATCAAGCGCCGCAAGGTGTGCAGCAGCGCCCGCAGGTGAGGAGGCCGGCCGGTGAGCACCGCACCGGAGCACGGCAGCCACGGGTGGCATCGGGCCGTCGCGGCCTGGGCCATCTGGGAAGGCGCCGAAGCCTGGCGCGGCGAAGACTGACGACCCGGGCCCACAACCCCAGCAGGGCTTGAGCGATCGTCGAACACGCACCAAGCCCGGCACTACTCCTGGTCTAGCGGGGCAGCGTGGTCGCCCTCATCTTGGTCGCGGTCTCTCTCGGGCTGTCCAACTTCGCCGCGGCGATCGGTATCGGCGTCACCGGCACCAGCCCCCGAACCCGCCTGCGGGTAGGGCTGACCTTCGGCGACTTCGAGACCGCAATGCCGATCCTCGGCCTCGCACTCGGCCGAGCATCGGCCCACGTCCTGGGACACGCCGCGCACTGGGCAGGCGCTGCACTGCTCATCGCGACCGGCGGCTACAGCCTCATCCAAAGCTGGCGCGGTCGCACAGCCCCGCAACCGGCCCAGCAGATGACCAGACTCCTGATCACCGGCCCTGCGCTGAGCATCGACAACCTCGCCGTCGGCTTCGCGCTCGGCACCTACCACGTCAACCTCGCGGCGGCCATCGCCCTCATCGGCGCGGTCAGCATCGCCTTGTCGCTTACCGGCCTGGAGCTGGGCGGACGCATCGGCACCCGCACCGGGCAGCGCGGTGAAGCGCTCGGCGGCATCGTCCTCATCACGGTCGGCGCCGCTCTCGCCGCAGGAATCCTCTGAATCAGCCCGCGCTGCACCACGCCACGGCCGTAAGCGTTCGATAGCAGCTCGCCGAGGACGCTGACCGATGCGAAAGGCAGTTCCTCCCGCGCCTTGCAGCACCTCCGGGCAGATACGCTCGCCGGGGTGTCCCAGACTGCCGATCAGGCCACCAGGCAACGGCTGACCCGCCGCGGCTTCGCCCTGGAATGGATCACCCTCAGCTGGAACGTGATCGGCGTCGTGATCCTGGCGATCTCCGCCATCTCGGCACGCTCGATCGCGCTGGCCGGGTTCGGTCTCGACTCCCTCATCGAGATCGGCGCGTCCACGGTGGTGATCTGGGAGCTGTCCGGCACCGGCGAGCAACGCCAGCGCCGCGCCATGCGGCTCATCGGCGGCGCATTCGTGCTGCTCGCCGTCTACCTCACGGCGCAGGCCACCTGGGCGCTGGCCTCCGAATACCACTCCGGCCACAGCCTCGCCGGCATCACCTGGACCGCGATCACCGCGGCAGCCATGTTCGCGCTCGCCTACGGCAAGTCCCGCACCGGCACCGCCCTAGGTAGCCCGGTCCTGCGCACCGAAGGCAAGGTCACCATGATCGATGGCATACTCGCGGTCGCGGTCTTGACCGGGCTGGCGCTGAACGCCGCCGCCAGCTGGTGGTGGGCCGACCCCCTGGCCGGCTACGTACTCGTCTACTACGGCATCCGCGAAGCCAAAGTCGCACTCACCAGCCACTGACGCGGCACCAGCACCGCGGGCGCTGGCGGGCCGCCGCAGCCGGTCCACCCGCGTTCCGGGCGATCAGGCCGGCGCTGCGCGGGCGTCGCCAGCACAGCCAGTCCGGACACTTGACAGAGATCTCCGCGGCGGCCGACTCGCCGTCACCGGTGCCGGAACAGGAGCGACTCGAGCGGGCGTCCGAGGTCGTTCATCAGCCGCGGGCCCGCCGGGGCGTGGGCCAGGTCCGGGCAGTAGTGCAGGAACGTGTAGCCCAGCCGGCGGGCCAGGATCCCGTCGGTGGCCACCTGGTCGCCGATCACGACGCCCGGCTGGGGGAAGTCACGGTAGGGCGCAATCCGGAGCGGCTTGTGGGCGGACGCCAGGTACACCACGCGCGGCCCGCCCGAGCCCGACGCGCCGTAGCCTGCGGAAGGCCGCCGGTCCGCGTTCGTGGCGAAGCAGACGACGCTCACGCGCGAGTCCGCGCCGATCTCGCCGAGGATCTGCGCGATGCCCGCGTCGAGGGCTTCCTGCCCGGTGTCCCAGTAGGCGACCAGGGGCTCCACGTCCACGATGATCGTCCTGGACGAGAGCTCCCGGGCCCGCCGCAGCAGATCTGCCGCCTCCGCGAACCGCTCGTAAGCCACTCTCACGAAGGGCAGCATCCCCAGCGGCCGAAGAAACACGCTTCGGTCTCGGCGGGACGGGGCGGACGGACGGCCGCTGACCGGGGGCGCGAGGCCGGCCGAGTAGCATCGCGAACGTCCGACAAGTGGCGCCGAACCCACCTGGAGGCATGGTGACCGAGCAGACCCCAGACCAGCCGCAGGAGCAGTTTCACCGCGACCGCAGGGAGCACGGTGGCGCGCCGGACCGCCTGGACACCGACCGTCTCGCCCGTCTTGCCGAAGAGGAACGCGTCGAGGCGGGCGTCGACGACTACGACCCGGACGAGGTACCGCCCGCCACCGATGTGCCGCCCCGCCCGGACGTGACGCAGACCGAGGAGTTCCAGGAGGCGCGAGCCGAGATCCAGCGCGAGCTGGACGAGGGCGAGCTGCGGGTCCGCGGCCAGCGCGACCCCTACCCGCCCTCGCATTACGATCGGTCGTAGGCGCGAGCAGTCAGCGCCGTCAGGAGGGTGCCGAGGTGGGTTTCCAGCACGTCCTCGTCGATCGGTCGGGCGAGTTCGCCACGATAACGATGAACCGGCCGCAGCGGCGCAATGCCCTGTCGCTGGACCACATGCGCGAGCTGATCGCGGCCTTCCGTGACGTCGGGGACAGCGACGCGCTGGGCATCGTGCTGGCCGGCAACGGCCCGGTGTTCAGCTCCGGGCACGACTTCGCCGACGTGGCCGACGCCGGCCTGCCGGCGGTCCGTACCCTGCTGCAGACCTGCACCGAGCTGATGACGCTGATGCAGCAGGTGCCCCAGCCGGTCGTGGCGCGGGTGCACGGGCTCGCCACGGCGGCCGGCTGCCAGCTGGTCGCCAGCGCCGACCTCGCCGTGGCCAGCGAGGACGCCGGGTTCGCCGCGCCCGGCGGGAAGGGCGGCTGGTTCTGCCACACGCCGATGGTGGCGATCGCCAGGAACGTCGGCCGCAAGCGCGCCGCGGAGCTGGCGATGAGCGGCGACGTGATCGACGCGCGCACCGCGCTCGACTGGGGGCTGGTCAACCGGGTGGTCCCGGCCGAGCAGCTGGACTCCGCCACGGCCGACCTGCTCGAGCGCGTCACCCGCGGGTCGGCGGAAAGCAAGGGCATCGGCAAGCAGGCGCTCTACGCGCAGATCGACCTCGACCAGGCCAAGGCGTACGCCTACGCGGTCGAGGTGATGGGCGCGACCAGCCAGCTGCCGGACGCGCAGGAGGGGATGTACGCGTTCCTCGAGAAGCGCAAGCCCAAGTGGCGCCGCGGGCGGCCGTGACCAGCGAGGCGAGCCCGGGCAACGCGGAGCAGGTCCAGCGCTGGAACGGCGACGGCGCGCAGAAGTGGATCGCTAACCGCGAGCGGCACCGGGCGGCGCACCAGCGCCTCATCCCCCACCTGTTCGCGGCCGCGGCCATCTCCCCCGGCGACCGCGTGCTGGATGTCGGCTGCGGGTGCGGCGAGACGACGATCACGGCCGCCACCGCGGCACCGGGCGGCGGCGCGCTCGGCCTGGACCTGTCCGCCCCCATGCTCGAGGTCGCCCGGCAGCTGGCCGCCGAGGCCGGGGCGGCGAACGCCCGGTTCGAGCAGGGCGACGCCCAGGTCTACCCGCTGGGCCAGGACCGTTACGACGTGGCCATCAGCAAGTTCGGCGTGATGTTCTTCGATGACCCGGCCGCGGCGTTCGCGAACATCGCCGCCGGGGTGCGCCCCGGTGGCCGGCTGACCTTCCTGTGCTGGCAGGACGACGACCACAACGAGATGTTCGGCATCCCGCTGAACGCGTTCATGGAGTGCGCCCAGCTGGCGGCTCCGGACCGCGACAGCCTGTTCGCGGACCCGCGCCGGGTCACCGAGCTGCTGAACGGCGCGGGCTGGACGGACGTCCGGACCGAGGCCATCAACGAGCCGGCCTGGCTGGGAAGCGACGTCGCCGACGTGATCGGCTACGTCCGCCGCATCCGCATGGTCGAGAACCTGATTGCCGAGCTGGCGGACGACGCGCTGGCCGAGCGGGCGCTGGCCTCCGCCGCCGAGCAGTACGCCGCCCGCCTGCGCCCCGACGGGGTGTGGATCGGCGCCGGGGTATGGCTGGTCACCGCCCGCCGCGATCAAGCGCGATGAGCCGGTAGCAGAACTCCGCTAGTACGGTCCCGTGATCAAGCAGGTCAGCGCCGGTCTAGATTGACATGTGACCAGACGGTCACATATTATCAAGGCGTGGACGACGTGTTCAGGGCGCTGGCTGATCCGACCCGGCGGAGCCTGCTCGACGAACTCTTCCGCGAGGACGGGCAGACCCTGAGCGCACTCGAGGCGCGATTCGACATGACGCGGTTCGGCGTGATGAAGCACCTCAAGCAGCTTGAGGACGCGGGCCTGGTGGTGACCAGGCGGCGCGGCCGCGAGAAGCTCCATTTCCTCAACCCGGTCCCGATCCGGCTCATCCACGACCGGTGGGTCAGCAAGTACGCCGCGCCCTGGGCCGCGGCCCTCAGCGAGATCAAGCAGAAACTGGAGAGCCCAATGGAAAAGGTGTTCGAGATCTATATCCGGACCACGCCAGAGCGTCTCTGGGAGGCGATCACCGATCCGGAGATCAGGCGCAAGTACCACTTCGGCACCCAGGTCACCTCGGACTGGACGCCCGGCTCGCGCTGGGAGCAGGGCCACCCGGCCGCGGGGGTCACGATCGCGGAGGGCGAGAACCTCGAGGTCGACCCGCCGCGCAGGCTCGTGCAGAGCATGGTCGCGCGGTGGAGCGACGACGTGAAGAGCGCGGGCACCACGCGCGTCACCTGGGAGATCGAGCCGGTCGGCGACTCGTGCTGCCTGACCGTCACGCACGACCAGCTGCGCGAGGGAGCTCCGGAGGCGCTGTACGGCGGCTGGCCGATGGTCCTGTCCGGCCTGAAGACGTGGCTGGAGACCGGTGAGCTGCTCACCACCCCGGGATCGCTGATGTACAGCGGAGCCCGGCCCGCAGGTAACCCAGAGAGAGAAGGTGGATCACAATGACCGAGCAGACCAGGACCCAGATCACCGGGCTGCGGACGGTCGGCGTCCCCGTGACCGACCAGGCCCGGGCGCTCGACTTCTACGCCGGCACGCTCGGCCTCGAGACGCGCCTGGACGTCCCGTTCGGCGACGGCAAGCGCTGGATCGAGGTCGCCCCGGCGGGCGCGGCGACGACGATCGCGCTGGTCGCCGCCTCCGCGAACCAGCCCACCGGGCACGACACCGGCATCCGCCTGGCCGCGGCGGACGCCGACGCCAAGCACGCCGACCTGCTCGCCCGGGGCGTCGACGCGGACCCCGAGGTGCTGCGCTGGCCGGGAGTGCCGCCGATGTTCGCCTTCCGCGACCCGGACGGCAACACGCTCGAGATCGTCGAAGGATCTTAGTATCCGTAACGGACGTGGGCGGGGCGGGCGCGCAGCTCTCACGGGTCGGCGCGCCCCGCTCTGCCTCCTGCTCGCCCCCGCGGCGCCTCAGAGGCACCGCCTTCCCTCGTCCCTCGTCGCAAACCCCGCTCCTCGCTCCTCAGTCCAGGCGGCGCCGCGCCGCTCCGGCTCGCTC